>CAZCEE010000030.1:0-14716 GCA_964497165.1 uncultured Schumannella sp.
CATCCCGATCGACTCGGCGACCGAGTCGCTCAACGCCGGGATCGCCGTGTCGGTGACCCTCTACGAGATCTCGAAGTTGCGGGCCGCGAAGAAGTAGGCGTCAGCGTGGGGCGGCGATCGATGGTCGCGACAGCAACTAGCTCGACTCCTTCGGTATTCGCGCGGCCCCCTCAACTGCTCTCCCGCATCACGACTTCAAAGTCGACGATGTGACGGCCCGAGGGGGCACCACCGTTGTGATCGATGATGTCGAAGACCCGATCCGAGATGCCCTCCGGGCTTGGCCCCACCGTGGTGAGCGTTGGGACTGAGTAGGCGGATTCCTCCACATTGTCGAAGCCGACAACGGCGACGTCCTCGGGGACGCGGAGGTTATTGATCGCGAGCGTGTGGAGCGCGCCGAAGGCGAGTGCGTCGTTGAAGCAGAACACGGCGTCGAATGAAACCATTTCGTCGATCATCGACTGCATCGCGGCTGACCCTTCAGCGCGGGTGAACTCGACGACTTTCCTCATCAACTCGGAGGACGGGGCAATTCCTGCTTCCTCGAGAGCTAGACGGTAGCCGGCGGTGCGAAGAGTTGACGACGCGTTGGGACCGCCGTGCTGGATCCCGATTGCGGCGATGCGGGTACGACCGCGACTGAGCAGGTGCCGCACAGCGTGTCGCGACCCCTCGACATTCGAGGCACTGATCCGGGTGGCACTCTCGGCATCAATGACCTCAGCCTGCTCGCCGAGGAGCACAAGCGGGACCTTGCTTTGGCGGGTACTCAGGTCAGTGGCGGTGAGCGAGAGCGGGCTGAGCACAATGAGATCGACAGCGGGGAGACCTTCATTCTCGATGACCGCTTGCTCTGCTGCGTGGGTCCCACCGGTTTGCCTGATCAGTACCGTGTGTCCTCGACTCTGCGCCCTGGTCACGAAGTGAGCTGCGAGTTCGGCGAAGTACGGCTGACGAAGGTCTGGCAACGCCAGGGTGATCATGCCGCTTGGGCTGCCGCGGAGTTGCCGGGCGGCCAAGTTGGGCTGGTAGCCGAGCTCTCGTACCGCCAGAAGCACCCGGTCCCGCGTCGCAGAACTCACCCGTCCCCGACCGTTGACTACGTTGGAGACCGTCTTGGCGCTCACACCGACGTGCGAGGCAACGTCCGTCAGCGTCACTTGGCTCATGAACTTTCTCCCGGGTCGTAGGTGGCTCCTCAGTATCCTTGTTCCTACCGAATGCTTCAACGTTGGATCAAAGCGTGCTACCATCGTGCTCAAACGGTGATTCAACGTTGAAGCAAACCCGGAGGACGGAACGATGCGCTCGATGACGAGACGGATGGAGGGATACCTCTACATCCTCCCAGTCGCCCTCATTGCAGGCGGGTTGATCTATTTCTGCATCGGATTCACGGCCTACGCCAGCCTGACCGACTGGAACGGTCTCCGCCGGTTCGATTTCATCGGCTTCGAGAACTACGCCGAACTCATCCAAGATCAGACCTTCTGGATCGCGCTACGCAACAACCTGATCTTCATGGTGGCGACGGTGGCCATTCAAGCGACGCTCGGACTGCTTATCGCGGTCATCGCGAAGGAACGGCTTCCGGGCAGCAACATCTACAAGGCGATCTTCTTTCTCCCCATCGCCATGGCGCCAGCCATCATCGCAACGGTGTTCAAATACCTCCTTGAGGCCAACTACGGCACCCTCAACGAGTCCCTTCGCGCACTAGGGATCATCGGGCCAGACACGGTGATCCAGTGGCTCGGCAAAGACCTCGGCATCTGGTCGATCATCCTCATCAACGTCTTCCAGTGGATGGGTTTCTCGATGATGACCTACTACGCGGGCCTCATGGCGATCCCGGAGGATCTCTATGAGGCCGCGATGCTCGATGGCGCCGGCTGGTGGCGGCGCCTGTTCAGCATCACGGTCCCGGCTCTGCGAGGCACCACGAACGTACTCGTGATCCTCGGCATCGTCGGCTCGTTGAAGACATTCGACATCGTCTGGCTGACCACCGGTGGCGGTCCAGGGGTGTCAACACAATTCCTCACCACTTTCCTCTACCAGACCAGATCCGACCGCGAAGCCGGGTATGCGTCGGCAATCGGCATCGTCATCCTCGTGCTCGCATTCGTCCTCGCGATGCTTCAAATCCGACGCGCCAACCGGGGGGCGAACCGATGAAACTGCACCTCCGTCTCGGCGCTCGCCTCGCGATGTACGGGACCTTGACCGTCCTCGCGGCGCTCTGGCTCTATCCGATCGGCCTGGCCGTGTACAAGTCGGTCGCCGTCGGTGGGTGGAACAACTATGCGATCGTCCTGAACCATCCGGTCTTCAACTACTGGCTCGCGATCGGTAACAGCTTTCTCCTTGCCGGCGCATCCTGCATCGTGATCACGTTCATCGCAGCGCTCGGAGGATTCGCGTTCTCCAAACTGCGCTTCCGCGGGCGCACCGTGATCTACAACCTCCTGCTTGCCTGCCTCGCGGTACCCGTTGCATCCGTCGTCACCCCGCTGTTCTTCACGATCAACAGCGCGGGCCTTCGCGACAACTATCTCGGGGTGGTGATCCCCTTAGTGGCGTTCAACGTTCTCATCATGCTCATGATCATGAAGAGCCACTTCGATTCGCTGCCTGACGAGTTGATCGAGGCGGCGCGAATCGATGGCAGCGGCACCTTCGGCACCTTCTGGCGCATTCTGATGCCTCTGTCAGGATCCAGTCTCGCCACCGTAGGCGTGCTCTCGTTCGTCTACTCCTGGAACGAGTACCTGCTGCCGACACTGCTCATCAAATCTCCCGGGATGTTCCCCGTCACGCAGGCGATCTCGCTGCTGGAGTCTGACCGGATGAGCCAGGCGGAGATCTCGCAGCTCTACGCGGGCCTGATCCTGATGACGATCCCATCGGTCGTCGTGTACCTGCTCAGTCAGCGCTATCTGCAGGCTGGCGTCACAGCGGGGTCGGTGAAATGACCGTCGCTGATGCCGCCCGCACGGCGGACGGGCCTGCGGTCGCGCCGGAAACCTATCGCAACCCGCTGCTCTACTCCGACGGCGTTGAGCGAACCGACCCGGACCCTTTCGCCTTCAAGCACCGCGGCCGTTACTACTGCTACTCCACGGGCGTCGATGGGGTGAGCGTGAGCTCCTCCGACGACCTCGTCGGTTGGGAGCACCACGGCTTCGCGCTGCGGACTCCAGGCCAGAAGAACTACTGGGCGCCCTGCGTGATCTTTCACGAGGGCACGTTCTACATGTACGTCTCCAGCGCGCCGAGCGACTCGGACGACCCACACGATGAGCGACTCCAGCTCGCGGTCAGCAACGACCCGCTCGGACCGTTCGAGGTGACGACCACCTTCTTCACTACGTTCTCGATCGACGCGGACATCGTGCGCGACACGAACGGCCAGTTCTACCTGTTCTACTCCACCAACGACGTCACCGGTCTCGAGCACGGCAACCCCGGCACGGCGATCGTGGTCGATCGACTGCTCGACTTCGACCGCCTCGCCGGCACCCCCCGGCCCGTTGTCGTGCCGACCCTGCCGGAGGAGATCTTCGAGAAGAACCGCTTCGACGACGGGCGCGACTGGTACACGATCGAAGGGGCGACCTACTTCACGCATCGCGATCGCGCCTATCTCACCTACTCCGGGAACGCGTACATCCAGCAGGACTACTTCGTCGGGTATTCCCGCGCTCATCGCGCGGGGGCCATCAGCGATCTCGACTGGCAGAAGTACCCGACAGACGACGACTACCGCCCGTTGATCCGTCGCCGCGGCAACGCGGAAGGAACCGGACACAACTCGATCGTGCGTGGACCCGATCTCGTAGAGACCTGGATCATGTACCACGGACGCGATGCTTCCCGCCCGCTCGTTCCGGGCCAAGAGCAGCG
Source organism: uncultured Schumannella sp. (assembly GCA_964497165.1). Classification (GTDB taxonomy): domain Bacteria; phylum Actinomycetota; class Actinomycetes; order Actinomycetales; family Microbacteriaceae; genus Pseudolysinimonas_A. Next base: position 3,910 of record CAZCEE010000030.1, read on the forward strand.
GACCAAGCGCCTTGACCTGTTGTGGTTCGACGGCAACCTGCTGCGCACGGACGCGCCATCCGAAGGCTTTCGGTCGACGCCGACGTTGCCGGACCTGTATGACCGGTTCGAAGGCGAGACGCTTGACTCGCGTTGGCGAGTCATCGACGGGCAGTTCGGTCCGGGAGACCAGGCAACGGTGAGCACGGCAACGGGGCCTGCCGTGGCCGTGACCACCCGACTTTTCGACTCCTATCGAGCCGAGCTTGATCTGCAAGCGCAGCCGAGCCACCTCGGCGCTCGATTCGGTTTTCGCCCGGTTCATCTCGGACCTGACGACTACGTCGAGGTGCTTCTCGACGCAGCATCCCGACGGATCACGGCCACCCGCGTTTCCGGCAATATCGCGACCGAGATTGCCACCGGAGCCCTGTCGCAAGCTGCCATCTCCGTCTACCGTCACGTGCACGTCGATCGCCAGTTCGACCGGGTCTCCGTCGCAGTGGACGGCGTCGTCGTGTTGCAGTTCACGGCGCCGGAGGGTGCGGCAGCCTTTGGTCTCGCTGCGATCCGCACCGAGGCCTCGTTCTCCGGATTCGCCATCAACGGACACTTCGAGCTGTACGGTCAGGAGCTTTTCCGCCTTGCCCGCTTCTACACGTCGGATGACACGGTCCGCGCCGAAAGCGATGGGATAGCAGCACGCCACGGCCGCGAGGTGACTCTCGTGTCCCGCAACCTTCCAGCAGGGTGGCGGTACGCGTACGAATTCGAGCTAGTCAGCCCCCGCAACGGCCGCGTGCGCCTTTACCCTGCCTATTCCGATGCGAACAACCACGTCCTCATCGAGGCCACCGGATCGAAGATCCGAGTCGAGAAGGTCCAGAACGGCCAGGTGCTCGAGCTCCTGACCGACCTGCTCGACGAACCGAACTTCACGGTCCTTTCGCGCCCTCGCGGAAGCGACTTGGAGATCCGGGTAGCGGGGCACCTCCTGCTCATCCCGGATGCAACAAACCACCCCTCCCAGCGCATCGGACTCACCGCCGCGAGACTATGTGGTCTCGAGGCGTCCTCATGCGCAGATCAAACCTAAGAAAGAGGACGACTGTGTTCACTACACGACGCGTCACAGCACTCATTGCCGGCGCAGTCGCCGGGATGACGGCGCTCACCCTCGCCGGCTGCACCGGCGGCACCACCCCAGACACCGGCAAGGTGGAGCTCACCTTCCATTCGTGGCTCCCAACCCAGGACCAGTGGCCCGAGATTATCGCCGCATTCGAGGAGGAGAACCCCGACATCTCGATCACCTTCACCCGTGAGGAGGACTATGACACGTACAAGACGAACCTCGACAACGAGATCCTCGCGGACGACGTGCCGGATCTCTACGGAATCCAGGTGGGAGCGTCCTTCGACGACTACTCCGACTACGCACTCAATGTGGATGACTACGCAGGTGACTGGATCGGTGATCTGAACGCCTCGGCGGTGGAGCAGACCACCAATTCAGACGGCGACGTCAAGGCGGTACCCGTTCTGCTCGCAGGTATGGAGTACTACCTCTATAACAAGACCATCCTCGACGAGCTCGGGCTCGCGCTTCCGACCACATGGGACGAGGTCGTCGCTGTCAGCGCCGCCGCTCGCGCGGCAGGCTACGCTCCGTTCGCGATGGGTGCCGCCGACTCTTGGCACGACACCGACTTCTTCGTGTGGCTGAGCACGCAGTACGGCGACGGAGACGACATCTACAAGGCCGCCGCAGGCGACCTCGATTGGGATTCCGACAACCTAGTTGCTGCTGCTACGAAGTGGCAGGAGCTGTTCTCGGAGGGCGTCTTCGAGGACGCCGCGACGACTGTCGCCACGTACCCGAACGCCCGCGACGACTACTTCCTCGCAGGTAAGAGCCTGTTCTTCCCGACCGGCTCATGGCACGTTGGCGCGGCCTTGTCGACAAGTCCCGAGGTTCCCGGCACCGCAGTCGAGAGCGACGAGATCGGGATGGCACTGTTCCCGACGATCGGCGAGCAGGATGCCGGCGTCACCTCGGGCGTGGACTTCGCGATTGCGATCAGCGACAGCTCGAGCGCCGAGAAGCAGGAAGCCGCCGCAAAGTTCGTCGAATTCCTCGCCGACGGCGCCGGCCAGCAACTGTGGGTCAACACCCTGCAGGGCTTCCCGGTGGCGCAGGGAATTTCGGTAGAGCTCGGCGACGGCGAGAGCGAGCTGGCTCAACAGAGTGTCGACCTCGTCACCACGTCGCTCCAGGCGAGCACGCACGCTCGCAAGCTACTGTCGCCCGGAAACGACGCTCTCGAGAACGACCTGGGTATCGTCCTGCAAAACATCGCGGACGGGGCTGACCCCGCGACCGAGCTCGCGACGCTCAACAAGTAGTCAACGTGCGGTGCGGCCCCTCGGACCGGGCCGCACCGCATCGGCACGTTCCGGGAGGGAGGCTGATCGGGAGACGCTGATCAGTCGGCGAGCCCGAATCGGGCGTGCAACCGCTTGAGCGGCCTCGGCGCCCACCACATGATGCGCTGTTGCCACGTCATGAACGCGGGAACGAGCAGACAGCGCACGAGCGTCGCGTCGAGCAGCACGGCGACGGCGAGCGCCGTGCCGAGCTGCTTGATCACCATGAGGTCACCGGTCGCGAAGCCGGCGAAGACGACGATGATGATGAGCGCCGCCGAGGTGATGATGCGGCCCGAGCGCTGCAGGCCGCGGGCGATCGCCTCGGCGGGAGGCACTCCGGCATCCGCCTGCTCCTTGATGCGCGACAGGATGAACATCTCGTAGTCCATCGCGAGGCCGAAGCCGAAGACGAAGGTCAGCAGCAGCACGAGCACGTCGACTCCGTGCACGGTGCTCGCGTCGAAGCCCATGATCCCGGCGAAGTTGCCCATCTCGAAACCCCAGACCAGCACCCCGATCGACGCGCCCAGTGACAGGGCGCTCGCGACGAGGGCTTTGATCGGGATGATGAGCGACCCGGTCATCAGGAACATCAGCACGATCGTGCCGAGCGCGAGGATCAGCATCGCCCAGGGCGCTGACGCGAGCAGCGAGTTGCCGAGGTCGGCGGTGCGCGCGTCGGTGCCGGTGACCCAGGCGTCGCCGAGGTCGTCGGCCTGCAGTGCCACCCGGCCGTCGCGGATCTCACCGACGACCGCGACCCCGTTCTCCGGGTCACCCAGCCGCACGACCGTCTGCCACGCATCGCCCACTTCACGGGTCTCGCCGACGGAGGCGACGTGGTCGAGGGCGGCCACGTCTTCGGCCCACTCCTCGCCGTCGGCCTGCGACGCGGTGACGAGAGCGACACGCGGGGTGGCGGCATCCGGAAATTCGGTTTCGAGGGTGCGGATGAAGTCGTTTTGCTCGCTCGACCGCGGGGTGGCGTCGACGCTCGTGTTCGCCAGTCGCAGCGTCGCGAGCGGGCTGCCGAGGGCCACCAGCACGAGGGCGCAGGCGATCGTGACGATCGCGGGATGCCGCTGCACGCGCCGCGTGAGCTTCGAGAAGAACCCCTCCTCGGGAGCGATGTCGCCGAACCGGGTGATCAGCGGCCCGACGCCCGGGATGCGGGTGAGGAGTCCGGGGCGCAGCAGGCGGTCGCCGGTGAGCGACAACAACGCGGGGATGAGCGTCAGCGCGGAGACGATCGCGATGATCGTTACGGCCATCGCTCCGAACCCGACGGCGCGCACCATCCGGGGTTCGAAGACGAGCAGTCCAGCGGAGGCGATCAAGAAGATCACACCGGAGAACATCACGGTGCGGCCGGCCGAGTCGGCGGTGCGCGCGATCGCCGCGAGCCGTGTCACGCGGCCGATCCCGCCGACACCGACCCGCGCCCGGTACTCCTCACGGAACCTCGACACCATGAGCAACCCGTAGTCGATCGAGAGCCCGAGGCCGACGGCGGTGACGACGTTGATGACCGTGGTGTCGATGTCGGTCAGGTGGGTGATGCCGAACAGGATGCCGAGACCGCCGCCGATGGCAGCACCCGCCCCGACGAGCGGCACTCCTGCCGCAATGAAACCGCCGAACACGACGAGCATGACGACGAGCGCGATCGGCAGCGCGACGGTCTCACCGCGGCGCAGGTCGTTCTCGGAGATCGCCAGGATCGAGTCGACGATGAGCGAACTGCCGCCGACCTCGACGGTCGCGTCCGGGAACTCCGCGCGGTAGTGGTCTGCGGTGGCGTTCAGAGTCGCCACGACGTCGTCGACGGTGGCGGGGAGCGGCTCCTCGGTCGCGGTGCCTTCGACGACTGCGGTGATCAGAAAGCCCTCGCCGTCTTCCGCGACGAGGCGGGCAACCCGGGGGTCCGGGGATCCGTCCGCGAGCGGCGGAACGCCGAACGGTGCCGCGATCGTGACCTCGTCGAGGTGCGAGAGCTCGTCGGCGAGGTCCGCGGCGATCGCCGCGGCATCCGGATCGGTCCAGCCGACGTCGTACACGAGCACCGTGAACGACTCCCGCTCGATCTCGTCACCGGCGAGGGCGTCGTCTGCGCGGGACGCCTCGCCGTCGACCGTGGGGGCCGCGCCGGCAAGCCGCTGGAAGAGCGACTCGCCCGTGATACCGAAGACGGCGGTGCCGAGAGCCACAGCAAGGAGCAGCGCCCAGGCGACGACGGTCGCGACGGGGTGCGCAGCGGTCGCACCGGCGAGGCGGGCGACGGCACCGGTTCGGCGGGGTGGGCGAGGCTCTGCGGTGGTCATCCCTGCTCCTGTTCAAAATTGCGAGCGACCGCTCGTGTTCGGTGAGTTTACGAGCGACCGCTCGCATTCGCAACTAGCATGTCCTCATGGGCAGCACGACCGAGCCGCGTCGGCAGGCACGCGGGCTGTTGCGCATCGGCCGAATCCTCGACGCCGCGAGCGACATCCTCGCGACCGAGGGCCCCGAGGGGCTGACGATGAACGAGGTCGCTCGTCGCGCCGGCATCTCCCCGGGGTCGCTCTATCAGTTCTTCTCCGACCGGCAACAACTCCTCACGACCCTCGCTGAGCGCTACGCGGCGCATCTGGCTCGAGCGCTTCCGCCGCCTCCCGATGACGAGGCGGTGCGCTCGCGCGCGCTCGCCGACCTCGTCGCCGGGGTCGCGGACCCGATCCTCGTCTTCTTCCGACGCAACCCGGGCTGCCGTGCGCTCTTCCGCGGCGAGGGAGCCGAACTCGAGCGGATCATCAAGCCCGTCCACGAGGCGCTCATCGAACGCACCCTCCGGATGATCCGCGTGCGGGCACCGCACCTGGGCGACGACGAGGCGCGACGGGTCGCCCAGATGTGCGATCTGCTGTTCACGGCGCTCGTCCCGGCGATCAGCGATGCGCGCGGGGCGCACCGGCGATGGATGAGCGACGAGGCCAAAGCCGTGATCGTGCGCTACCTGCAGCCGATCGACGACGGCGCAGCCCGTTAGCCGCCCCTAGACCTTGTCGCGCCAGTCGCCGACGACGTCGTTCGGCCCGGTGATCGTGCCGATCGCCCCGGTCACCGGCCCGACGACCGTCATCTCGTCGCGGCGATGGCGCAGCACCGTCTCGATGTAGGAGGTGAGGGCCTCGGCGAGGGGTACGCTGCGCTTCTCATCCTGCGAGCGGTACCAGCGGTGTTCCAACAACTGGTGGAACACTTCGGCGGGTTCGAGCTTGCCGCGCAGGTCTCGCGGGATCGCTCGCACGACAGGCTCGAACACCTTCGCGAGCCACTCGTGGGCGATGACCTCTTCATCTTCGGCCGCCCGGGCGCCGACCATCCGGTAGGCGTCAAGGTCGTTGAGCAGCCGCCGCGCCTGGTTCTCGCCGGCGTCGAGCCCGGTGAGCCGCAACAACCGGCGCGAGTGGTGGCCGGCATCCACGACCTTCGGTTGGATGAGCACCCGCGCGCCCGTCTCATCGCGGCTGATGCTGAGCTCTTCGATGTCGAACCCGAGGTCGTTGAGCCGCTCGACACGGCGGGCGATGCGCCAGCGCTCGCTCTCGGGGAACGACTCAGACGCGGTGAGTTCGGTCCACAGCTCGCGGTACGACGCGACGATGCGATCGGCGACCGTCACCGGGTCGACATCCTCATCGAGTTTGCCGCCGGCCTGCAGGTCGAGCAGTTCGCCCGCGATGTTGATGCGGCCGATCTCGAGATCCTGATCGCGCTGGCCGTCGCTCAGTGCAGCGTCGTACAGCTTTCCGGTCTCGGCATCCACGAGGTACGCCGCAAACGAGCCCGCGTCGCGGCGGAACAGGGTGTTCGACAGCGACACGTCGCCCCAGAAGAACCCGGCGACGTGCAGGCGCGCGAGCAACACCGCGAGGGCGTCGACGAGTCGCGTCGCGGTGTCGGGTCGCAGCGACTGCGAGTAGATCGCGCGGTAGGGGAGCGAGAAGCGCAGGTGCCGGGTGACGAGCACCGGCGCGAGTGCCTCGCCGTCGGCCGCCGAGCGGTTGGTGATCACGGCGATCGGCTCGACGCACGGCATGTCGAGACGGTTGAGGGTGCGCAGCAGGTCGTACTCGCGCTTCGCCATCTCCTCGGTGGTCTCCTTGATGGCGAGCACGTGCTCGCCGAACCGCACGAACCGCACCAGGTGCCGCGAGATGCCTTTCGGCAGCGCGGCAATCGTCTCGTCGGGCCAGAGTTCGAGCGGCAGATCCCACGGCAGATCGAGCAGGGCCGGGTCGGGGACGGCCGAGGTGATCGAGAGGGCGGAGGAAGGCACCCGTCGAGCCTATGGCTCGCGAAGTTCAGGCTCCTGCGAGTTCGAGCATGAGCGCAAGGGTGTTCGGCCCCGGCACGAGTTCGCCGGACTCGATGCGCCGCGCGGTTTCGAGCACGGCGGCGTTGACGGGGGCGGCGATGCCGACCCGCGCGGCCTCGCGCGCGACGATTCCATTGATGTCGCCGGCCTCGCTGCGTCGACCTTTCGTCCAATCCTGCAGTACCGTCGTCGTTGCTCCTGGACGCACGAAACCGGTATAGAGGGTGTCTAGCATCGTCGAGACGACGGTGTCGAGGTTCGCGACATCCGCCGCGACGAGACCGAAGATCGGCAGAACGGGGTAGCCGATCGCGATCCCCGTGTCGAGCGCCTCCTGACCGGCGCGTGTCATGAGTTCGCGCATCCCGGGCACGGCGATCGCGTCGGCCATCGGCATCCCGAGGGCGGCGGTGGGCACGAGGACGCTCGCATTGCTCACGAGCTTCATCCACTTGGCAGCGAGGATGTCGTCAACGACGGCGACGGTTCCCGAGTGCCGCAGTATGGATGCCAGTTCCTCTTCGCGCCCGGACGTCGCCGGCGTGAGACTGCCGACCGCGAACCAGGAACTCGCGCGCGCCGTGTGCCGGTGCACGATGCCGGGCTCGTACATCGTCGATGACACCTCGATGACGGAGCCGAGGGTGCGGGTGTCGCCGGCGATCGACGAGACGTCGCGCGCCGACATCCCATTCTGAACGCCGGTGATGAGCCCGTCGCGGGCGAGGAGGGGGACGATGAGCTCGGTGGCCCAGCGGGTATCGTACGCCTTGACGAGGAGCAGCACGACGTCGAACGTCTGGCGTAGTTCGGCGACCTCGCACACGTGGTGCACGCGCACCGGCGTCGTCTCGATCTCGAACTCTCCGTCGGGAGTGCGGGTCTCGACACGGATCCCGTCGGCCTTCATCGCCTCGACGTGAGACGGCCACTGCTCGATGAGCGTGACGTCGAGGCCCGCCCGCGTGAGGTCGGCTCCGACGGCTGCTCCGTTGGCGCCGGCTCCGACGACGGCGATTCTCTCAGACACGGCGCGAGCATATCCCATCGTTCATGATGGGTGAACGGGATTCAGCCCAGCTGCTGAATCTGGCGCGCAACCCTGTGATCGTGCGTGTGGGACTTGTCCCGCGCGCGGCGTACGTATAGCCTCACTGAACATCGGGGCACGCTGTGCGCTCCCGCCATCCACTCATCGTCGACTGGAGATTCATGTCCAACCAGCCCAAGCCGGCCGAATTCGCCACGGGCCGCCCCGTCGTGTTCCGCAACGCGACCGTCATCACGGTCGACACCCCTGGCACGCTCGAGAACGCCGACGTGCTCGTGACCGGCGACACGATCACCGCCGTCGGCCCGAAGCTCGAGGCACCCGCCGACGCGCTCGAGATCGACGCGACCGGCGGCATCATCACGCCGGGCTTCATCGACACCCACCGCCACATGTGGCAGACGAACCTCCGGGGCTTCGGCGGCGACTGGGCTCTGAGCCAGTACTTCGTCTTCTACTACCTCCAGCACGGGTTCCTCTTCCGCCCCGAGGACATCTACGCGGGAAACCTGCTGAGCGCGCTCGAGTCGGTCGACACCGGTGTCACGACGACCCTCGACTGGTCGCACGGACTCCGCAGCCTCGACCACGGCGCGGCGGCCCTCCAGGCGCTCACCGACATCCCGGGCCGCTTCGTGCTCGCCTACGGCAACCACATGGGCAGCCCGAACGATTGGGCGACGACCCCCGAGTTCAAGAAGTTCATGACCGACAACATCGGCAAGAACGACCTCATCGGGATGCAGATCGCCTTCGACGTCACGGGAGCCCCCGAGTTCCCCGAGGAGGGCGGCTTCAAGACGGCGCGCGAACTCGGCCTGCGGGTCACCACGCACGCGGGCGTCTGGGGCGCGACGACCGACACCTCCATCGACCAGATGTGGGATGCCGGCTACATGACCCCGGAGGTCACCTACGTGCACGCCACGAGCCTCGGCGAGAGCAGCTACCAGAAGATCGCCGCGACCGGCGGCACCGTCTCGGTCGCCACCGAGAGCGAGCAGAGCGCCGGTCAGGGCTACCCGTCGACCTGGACGATCCGCCGCCATGGCATCCCTGCCTCGCTGTCGATGGACACGAGCGTGTGGTGGAGCGCCGACTTCTTCAGCGCGATGCGGTCGACCCTGAGCGCCGACCGGTCGCGCGACCACCTCGAAGCCCACGCGAAGAACGAGACGATCGTCGCCAACCGGATGACCGCGGGCGACGCGATCTACATGGCCACCATGGGCGGCGCGAAGTCGCTCGGCATGGAGGACTCGATCGGCTCGATCACCCCCGGCAAGAAGGCCGACCTGCTGCTCATTAAGAACGACGAGTCGCCGGCGATGACCCCAATCGTCTACCCGGAGGCGCACGTCGTCTACCAGGCGGGCACGGCCGACATCCACACCGTCATGATCAACGGCAAGGTCGTGAAGTACCGGGGCGAGCGCATCGGCCTGCCCCTCAAGCCGGTCGCCGACAAGGTCGCAGCGTCGGTCGAGTACGTGCGCTCGCAGCTCGGGCCCGACGCCTGGAAGGCCGGCATGCACCCCGAGATCGAGAAGGACGAGCCCATCCAGAACCCGTACACCTACACCGACGGCGGCGCCGCCCAGGTGCAGGCCGAGTCGTGATCCTGCATCTCGCCGCGTTCACCTGGAAGGAGGGGGTGAGTGCCGACGACGTGGTCGCGCTCACCTCCGCCTTGCGGGAGATGGCCGGCGGGATCCCGGAGCTCGTCTCCTACGAGTGCGGCGAGAACCTCCGGTTGCGCCCGGGAGGAGCGGATTACGCCGTCGCGGCGATCGTCGCCGACGCCGCCGCCCTCTCGACCTACCTCGACTCGCCGGCCCACCACGCCGTCTACGAGGACTACCTCGCGCGCATGCTCGAATCGCGCATGGCTGCGCAGCTCCCCGTCTCGGGAGACGCACACCTGTGAGTCAGTACCCGGCCTCGGTCTACCGGGGCCCGAATGACATCGGTTTCGAGCAACGGGAGGTGCCCGAACCCGGGCCGGGCGAGGTGCTCGTCCGGGTCGGGGTATGTGGCATCTGCGGCAGCGACGCGACCGAGTTCGCGCGCGGTCCCGTGCTCGCGAAACCGCCGGTGGTGCTCGGACATGAGTTCGCCGGAACTGTGGAACGCACCGGCCCCGGTGTCGATGGCTTCCCGGTCGGGGCCTCAGTCGTCGCCGGAGCGGGCATCGCCTGCGGCGAGTGCCGCATGTGCCGGTCGGAGCGCACCAACCTCTGCACGTCGTACTCCACGCTCGGCCTGCAGCACGACGGCGGACTCCAGGGCTACGTCGTCGCGCCTGCATCGACGCTTCTCGACGTCACGGCGACGGGCCTCCCGATGGACACCCTCGGGCTCGCCCAGCCGATGTCGATCGCCGTTCATACCGTGCGGCGCAGCGGCCTCAAGAAGGGAATGGATGCCGTCATCGTCGGCGTCGGCGGGATCGGAACCTTCATCACCGTCGCCGCGTCGGCCGTTGGCGCGCGTGTTCTCGTCGTCGATCGCGACACCGAGCGGCTCGCGCTCGCGATGACGCTGGGCGCGCACGCGTCACTCGTCGCCGGGGAGTCGTCACTGCCCGACCGCCTCGCCGAACTCGGCATGGAGCCCGACGTCTTCTTCGAGGTGAGCGGCAGCCGCCCCGGGTTCGACTCTGTGCTCGAGGCTGCACGCCCGGGAGCCACGATCGTGCCGGTCGGCATCCAGAAGGGTCCGGTCGAACTGCAGATCTCGGAACTCACGATGAGGGAGCTCACGCTCGTCGGCACGGTCGCGCACGTTTACGGCACCGACCTGCCCGAGGCCGTGCGGTTGCTCGGCACGCGTTCCGACTGGAGCGATGTTGCGGGGGAGGTCATCCCGCTCAACGACCTCGTGACGCAGGGGATCGCTCCGCTCGTCGACGGCACCGCACGGCAGATCAAGACGCTCATCGACCCGTGGGCCTCGCAGGCGCGACCTGCGGTGCACTCCCGAAGCTGAGG
>CAZCEE010000031.1:0-14612 GCA_964497165.1 uncultured Schumannella sp.
GGCCGCATCACCTGGACGGATGCCGAGACCGGCGTGAAAGGGGAACGCTGGTTCGCCTGCGCCCTGAGCGCCGGGTTCGACGCGATCGTCAACGAACGCGCGAACGCGATGCGGCATCCCAAGGGCCCGAGCCGCTACATCCTCGCGCTGCTCGCCGAACTCGCCCGGCTGAAGCCGATCTCGTACCGGCTGGTGCTCGACGGCGAGCCGACCGAGACGAAGGCGGTGCTCGTCGCGCTTGGCAACAGCGTCTCGCTCGGCGGCGGCATGAAGATCACCCCCGATGCGCTGCTGGATGACGGCCTGTTCGACGTGCTCCTGGTGAAGCCGTTGTCGCGGGTCGCATTTCTGCGCATCTTCCCGCGGGTGTTTGCCGGCACGCACGTGACCGATGCACGGGTGCGCATCGTGCGCGCGAAGAAGGTGCGCATCGAAGCGGATACCCCCCTGGTCGCGTATGGCGACGGCGAGCGGATCGCGTCACTTCCGCTCGACGTCGAGGTCGTTCCGGGGGCCCTTCGGGTGCTCGCGCCGCAGCCCTGATCGAGCCGCCAGCCCGACGTTCGAGGGGCTCAAACCGCCATGTATACTCGAACGGTTGTCGTGACGGCCCCATCGTATAGTGGCCTAGTACGCCGCCCTCTCACGGCGGTAACGCGGGTTCGAATCCCGCTGGGGTCACCAACCGAAGCCCTCGGATTTCCGGGGGTTTTCGTCATCCGTGGAGCATGCGCTCAATAGCCCGATCTCCCAGCGGACACAGATCGAACACCGCACGAGCGGACCTCAGCGGCACGAGTACCGGCTCTACGGCGTGCAAACCAAAGCGGAGAAACCGGAGCCTCAAAAAGGTGCCTAGGGGGTAGGGGCGGCAGCGGGCGACCACGATGCCCTCCGGATATTGGGACACGAACTTCTGGATGCTCCCCAGGAGCGTGTATATACGGTCGGCTCGGCGAATACGGCGACGATGCTGTCTAAAACCACACGTACGAGGCCTACTTCCGCATGTCGAACGGGAACTACGCCTCGGACACGGCGAAGGTGGTGTGGCAGCGTGGCTACTACCAGTGGGGATGCCCGAGTGGGCCGGCATGGTGCATCTTTGCCCATGAGAGTGTCATCCAGTACGCCTGGACGATCCCGTTGCCCGGATCGTTCTGAGAAAGGACCGGTCCAGTGTGAATGCCCGTCCGAAGATCGTCATCACGGTCGGTGCGATTGCGGTGGCGCTCGCCGCGCTGGCTTACTTGGTGCTGCCTCTGGCGCGGACGGAGGCAGCGGGGATAACCTGCGGCCTGACGATTCCCCGCAACGGCACCTACACGGTCGAGTGGAAGCCGTTCCCGCCCGCCCACTGGGAGTGCGTCGCGACGCCAACGGGGGAACCGACCCGCACCATTGACCTCGGGTGGTGGCCGGGCTAGTCGATCTGGTGCGAAGCGGCACGTCGCCATCGAGTCGACGTGCCGCTCCCGGCTTCGTGGATGCCGTGCGGCCAGGACGCCCGCCGTGTTGTCCGACACCGCCCTCGAGGGATGGCGATGGTGACAACTCCGATGCCGCCGGGTGGTTACGCCTCCAGCCGATCATCTCGTTTCTCAACACCGACACCATCTCGGGGCCCGACGGTCGGCAGCCCCTGTTGATCGACAGCGGAGCTGGTGCCGACATCGTGGAGGCCGTAGCAGGCCGCGTTCCCGTGAGCGACGCACGCGACCAGGCGACCATCGATGCCGATGCCGATGCCGATGCGGTTCTCTCTCAGCTGGTGAGCACCGCGCCCTCGTCACAGTAACGAGCTCGGGAAGCGGTGGGGTCATCGCACCTCAGGCCAGTGCGGAGAGCACGCAGAGACCTCCCGCGGCGAAGAAGACCACCCAGGCCAGGTGGCGACCCCTCGTTGCCACCAGCGGGAAGAAGCCACACACGATGAGCGTCCAACCGATCGTGCAGACGATGACCTCGTCCGTTGCGCCCAGAGCAATCGCGAGCAGGACCGCCGCGAATCCCAACCCGAGCACCGACGTCATGTGCCACGCGAACCGCAGGGTGGCGGCGCTGAGGGCGACGGTTCCGAAGATCGGTGGCAGGTCGTCACGGCGCGACAGGGGGCCGATGAGCTTGCGCTCGCCGATGATCGAATGCGCGACTGAGAGCACCGCCATCAGCGCGGCCGCGACGTACAACACACGCCCAACTTAGCCAGGTAGGTATCGTGCGTCGCTCAGAGCATCGCGGTGCGCGGTCGGCGGGCGACGACGGCTTTCATCACCGCTTCGGTGTCGCCCGCGTCGAGAGCCATCGTGACGATGCCCCACGCCTCGCCGAGGTCGACCGTGAGCGGCACGTCGTAGGGGCGCACGTCGACGGTGACGCTCCATCTCGAGTCGCCGCCGACCGTCGCGGTGCGCACCATCTCGAAGTCGCCGATTTCGCTCCATTCGATGACGAACAGCTCCCGCGGGTCGGCGCCCGGGGCGCAGACGGCGATTCCGCGATCGTCGGCGAACGCCGGATACCAGCCGTCGCCGAGTTGGATCTCGAGGCCTTTGGAGCGCAGATAGGCGGGCAGATCCGACACGACGGGCGGGAGACGCCGGGCGAGAAAGACCACGGCATCCGGATGTCGTTCGGCGAGCGCACTCAACGCTCGCGACAGCCGCATGGTGATCACCCCGAACACCGCGATCATCGTGACCATGGTGATCCCCGCGGAGCCGTAGGCGACGAGGATGCCGTTGCGCGGTCCGCCCGCGACGGCGATCGCGACGCCCCCACCAACGATGACGACGACGGCGACGACGAGCGCCGTGACGGTGATGATGCGGGCGCGCGTTCGGGATCGCCGCGCGATGGTGTGTGACAAGTTGCCTCGTGATCTTGTAACCCGTTTCGCACGCTAGTCGTACCCCGAGGAATGCGTCAACAGGCTCGCCGCGTCAGGTCGGTGTCGGTAGAACGGGGGACACTGGGAGCATGTGCGCGAGTTACGGGCTGCAGGTCGAGGCCGCCGACATCCACTACGGGTTTTCGGTCATCGACGAGAAGGTGGCGACGGCGTCGCTGGAAGGCTGGCTCGAGGAGTTTCGCGACGAACCGGCGAAGCCGACGGGGGTGCATCGGCGCAACCTCAACCCGATCGTGCGCGAACGCGTCTCTGCCGGTCGAGACAGTGAAGGCGAGCGGCTGCGATCCGTCGACCTCGCCTGGTGGAAACTCTGGGTGCGCGGCGAGCCGGCGAAGTTTCCGGCGATCAACGCCCGCGTCGAGGGCCTCGTCGGTTCGGGGGCGTGGAGCGGGCCGCTCAAGAGTCGCCGAGGTCTCGTGCCGGCGACCGAGTACTACGAGAAAGGTCACCGTTTCGCACTGCCCGACGAGCCGAAGGGTCTCTTCGCGTTCGCCGGCCTGTGGAACGTGACGAAGACACCTGACGATCAGTGGATGGTGTCGTACACGATCGTGACCCAACCGGCGGCGCCGCACATCGCATCCATCCACGACCGGATGCCGCTCATCCTGCCGCGCGAGCTCTACGACGAGTGGCTCGACCCTACGCGCACGGGTGATCCGGACCTCCTCGATGAGGCGGTCGCGGCGAGCCGCCCGCTCGGCGAGCGGCTGCAGGTCTCCGAACTCTAGATGGCTGAAAGCTAGGCGGCCGGGCCTGACGGCGGCGACGGCTTCTTCGTCATGCGGGCGATCTCGGCGTCGACATCCTCTTCGGTGATGAACCGGCGGGTGACGCCGTAGGCGTCGAGGCCGACGAAGATCGCCGCGATCGACATGCCGAGGATCGGCCACACCGGCCAGAAGTACGCCGTGAAGCCCGAGGGCTGGCCGATTGAGAAGAACCAGATCGCGAGCAGCAGCAGCGTGATGACGCCGAAGATCGCGAACATGATCTTGAAGTCGTTGCGTGCCTTCAGGCGGGCCCGGGCGGCTGCGCGGATGTCGTCGGCGTCACTCATGCGCAAAACCCTAGCGCGGGGCCTCTAGACTCGTCGCAGCGAAGGGGAGTATCCCACCTCGTCGCGGCCGTCATCACGGGTTCCAACGTTGCAGCCCCGGTCGCGATCGCAGCGCACCCGGCACCGGGGGGCTGCGCGGGAGAGACGTTCGGGCCCTGCCCTGCACCCGAAAGGTTCCCGTTGGAGTTCTCCATCCCGCTCTGGTTCGAGATCGGCACCTACGTCGCGCTCGCCCTCATCCTCGGCTTCGACATCGTGCTCGCGTTCCGCCGACCGCACATCCCCTCGACCCGCGAGTCGGCGCTGTGGATCACGTTCTACGTGCTGCTCGCCCTCGCGTTCGGCGGGCTCTTGTACGCCTTCGCGGGCGCCGAGCACTCGGGCCAATTCATCGCCGGCTGGCTCACCGAGTACAGCCTGTCGATCGACAACCTGTTCGTGTTCCTCATCATCATGGCCAGGTTCTCGGTACCCAGGAAGTACCAGCAAGAGCTGCTCATGGCGGGCATCATCATCGCCCTCGTGCTGCGGGGCATCTTCATCATCTTGGGCGCCGCGCTCATCGAGAACTTCTCGTGGGTGTTCTACCTGTTCGGCCTGTTCCTCATCTACACGGCGGCGAACCAGGCGTTCACGAGCCACGACGACGAAGAGGAGACCGAGAACAAGCTGATCGGCTTCATGCGCAAACGCATTGCGATCACCGAGCGGTTCGACGGGGCGAAATTGCGCACCGTCGTCAACGGACGTCGGGTGTTCACGCCCGTCATCATCGTGCTGCTCGCCCTCGGCACGACCGACCTGGTGTTCGCCCTCGACTCGATCCCGGCGATCTTCGGCATCACCCAGATTCCGTTCCTGGTGTTCACCGCAAACGTGTTCGCCCTGATGGGGCTGCGGCAGCTCTACTTCCTGCTCGGCGACCTCGTCGACAAGCTGGTGTACCTCAAGTTCGGCATCGCCTTCATCCTCGCCTTCATCGGCGTCAAGCTCTTCCTGCATGCCCTTCACGAGAACGAGCTGCCGTTCATCAACGGCGGCGAGCACGTCGAGTGGGCGCCCGAGATCTCGACCTTCGTCTCGCTCGCCGTCATCGTCGGCGCGATGGCGGTTGCGGTGATCGCGAGCCTCATCAAGATCCGGCACGACCGCTCCCGCGGCATCGGAATCGACCACGACCGCATCGACGAGGAGCAGGGCGCCGAGTAACCCGACGTCATCACGCGAGGATGTGAAGGTGACGCTGCCTCATCGGTCCCGCTAGGGTGAAACCCTCTTGCTGGGAAGGCGAGGAGCGGGTCGACGATGGGGAACGTCGAATGGGGCGGGGCGTTGCCCCCGTTGAGCATCGAGTACGCGGGCGAGCGGCATGCGGTGCCGGCCGTTCCAGGGTTCTCGATCGGGCGCGCCGGCGATCTCGTGATCGACGACAACCCGCACCTGCATCGCCGCTTCCTGATGATCCGGGCAGAGAAGGGGATGTGGTGGATTCACAACGTCGGATCCCACTTGACCGCGACCGTCTGTGATCGGGAGCGCACGCTGCAGGCAGCCCTGGCTCCGGGTGGCCGGATGCCGGTGCTCGCCGACATCCTCGACGTCATCTTCACGGCGGGCCGAACGGTGTATGACCTGACCCTCGTGACCCAGAGCCACGGGTTGGGGTCGCCCGACGAGACGGAGGTCGGCGTCGGCGAGGTGACTGCAGGGCGGGTGTCGTTGAATGAGGCCCAGCGACTGCTGTTGCTCGTACTCGCCGAAGACGCGTTGCGGGGTACCGCCGGTGGTGGCCCCGGCGAGTTCCCCACCACTTCCGCCGCAGCGAAGCGCCTCGGCTGGACGGTGCCTGCCTTCACCCGTCGCCTCGACCACCTGTGTCTGAAACTTGAGCGCGCGGGCGCGCGAGGCCTCCGGGCGGGAGGGGGTCGGGTCTCGACGCATCGCCGACTCCGCCTGGTTGAGTACGCCATCACGACCCGCCTGATCTCCCGCGCAGATCTCGTGCTGCTGGAGCAGTTCAGCCGACCACTACGGTGAACGTCTCAGCGCTGCCCTCACCGGTCCCGAAAGTGACCGCCGGCTCGCCGTCAACTCGAGTGAGTCTGACGGTCGCCGAGCCTGAGCTGACCAGTTTGACGCGCTCGGTCGCCCACGCAATCGCGGGCTCGAGTAGTCGCGCGGCGGGCGCCTCCTCCCGCAGGTCGTCGAGGAGGTCGACCTCGACGCCACGCACCCGCGCCGAGCGGATGGCCGCCTGAAGTTCGCCCGCGGCGAGGTTGCGCCCGCGAACTTGGTCGCGGAGGTCCGCCTCGAGTAGCGCATGCTCGCGCCGCTCGTCGAGCGTCACAGTGCCCGTGGCGATCCGTTGGAGGGCCGGGCCGGCGAGCCGCCCGATGCGCACGAGTTGCTGACGCCGCTCGTCCGAAGCCGCGACGACACCCTGCTCGGTTGCGACGCGACGCCGTTCGGTCTCCTGGTATTCGGCGATCCGGCGGGCCGTACGTTCGAGCCAGAACGCGAAGAATACCCCAGCGAAGTAGGAAGCTATTTGGCGGTAGGTGAGGTCGAATCCGTGGAACCAGTCGCCTGTCGTGGCGTAGGTCCAATGGATGGTCAGGATCGACATCAAGATCATGCCGACAAGACCCCACCAGACCCGACCGCGCAGAGCGACCATGAACAGCAGGAAGGTGTCGGCCCCGAAGTTCCACGAAGACCAGCCCGGCCAGCCGTAGGGCGAGAGGTTCCAGCATTGCGCGACGGTGCTGAAGGCGACCACGCCCAAGACCCAGAGCACGAGCCACATGGGAAGGGGGTGGCGCCAAGGAAGAACGAGCAGCACCGCGGTAACGAGTATGAGTGCGAGGGCGACCTTGCCTTCGAGCGTCGCCAACGCCCTCCAGCCCGACCAGGTGGCGAGGATCAGGTAGGTGAGGCAGAACAGCGCTGCGATCACCCAGGCACCAGGGCCGGTCAGGCCGAGCAGGCGGCTGATGTCGGGGCTAGCGGCCGGGGTGGCGCGGTTCGTGCGCGCGTTCATGCCACCCGCCAGCCGATCGAGACCCGAGTTCCGACCCCCGGGTTGGAGACGATCGCCGCGCGACCGCCCGGTATCGCGCGCATCCGCTCGAGGATGCTCACCGTGAGTCCGAGTCGACCCGGCCGCACCGCCGCCGGATCGAACCCCGAGCCGTCGTCGAGCACGGTGACATCGATCTCGTCGGCCGTGACCCGGGCGTGCACGGCGCGAGACGCGGGGCCGGCGTGCAGCACGCTGTTGCGCAGGGCCTCCGCCGTTGCCTCGAGCACCGCCTGGGCGGCGTCCGACGGCACCGTGGACGTCGGCATCCCCTCGTGGCTGAATCGTGCGTCGGGGGCGAGGTCGGTAGTGAGCGACTGGAGTCGCCACATCCACGCGGTTCCGTCAAGCCGCGCGGAGTCTGCGGTGTGTTCGACCGAGTCGAGCTGGGCGAGCGCGGAACTCGCCTGGTCTGCAGCGCCGTCAGCTCCGCGCGCCGACGCGAGCAGCGCGACGAGCACGGTGTCGTGCAGCAGCGCTTCGACCCGGCTGCGTTCGCGTCCGCGCGCCTCCGCCGAAGCACTGGCCCGGGTCTCCTCGATCGCGACATCCGCAGCCGAGTCGAGCGCGCGACCCGCGCGGTAGGTGGCGAGCGCGAGAGCCGTGAACACGGCGTCAAACAGGAACGTGTGGAGCGCATCCTGGACTGCCAGATCGGGAATGGTGGATCCCGCCGCGAGATACCTGTTGATGCCGAGCAGCACCACGCAGAGCGCGACGTAGGGCCACGTGATCAACGGGCGCCAGGCGACGGCGGCTGCGGCACACGGAATGACCGAGACGCCGAACAGCCACGGCGCGCCGAGCTCGCCAGGGAGCGTGCCCGTGTCGAGCGCCGGTATGAGGGTCAGCAGCCCAAGGAGGTGGCCCGTCGCGCAGACCGCCGCGAGCAACCGCAGCACGCGCACCGGTGCCACGCCCGACAACAGTGCCATCGCGATCGGCGGCAGGAAGACCACCACGGCAACACCCCACGACCAGACTGGGTGCGAGGCCTCATGCTGGGAGAGGAAGCCCGACAGTGCCAAGAGGGTGAAGACGGCGGCGCCGACGCCGAGGGCGAGCGACATCGTGCGGGTGACCCGGTCGACCGCAGCGCCCTGGCCGGCGCGACCGACCACCGCCTCGATCGCGGTCACGAAGCGGAGTCCGGCAGCGGCAGGAACCCGTCTTCGATCGCTCGCTTGTAGAGGTCGATCTTGGTGTCCGCGTTGCGCCCGATCCGGGCGTACTTGCTGCGGATGCGCCGAACGTAGTCCTCGACCGTCGGCGCTGCGATCCCCATCGCGGCCGCCACAGACTGCGCTTTGAGCCCGGCGGCGAACAGCCGTAGTACCTGCTGCTCCTGGTCGCTCAAGGATGCGGCATCCAGACTCGGGTCGGAGTCGATCGCAGCAGCCCACTCTGTCGACATCACAGCTCGACCGTCCGCGGCCTGGCGGAGGGTGTCGACGAGAACGCTCACCGGATCGGACTTCCGTACAATGCCGAGGATCGGGGTCGTCGCAACGAGTCGCAGCAGATAGGGGTTCTCGCCCGAGGTATAGGCGATGACCGCGGCACCGCTCTCGACGAGCCGCTCGACGTTGCCGATCGGTGACGAACCGTCAGCGAGCCGCAGGTCGAGCACCACCAGGCCGGCGTCGGGATGCCGTGCGAGCGCGTCGTCTACGGTCGTCGCAACCCCGTCGAAGACGAGGTTCGGGATGCGGGTGATCGCTTCGCGGAGAGCGAGCGCGATGATCTCGTGATCGTCGATGAGGACGACGCGGTTCGGGTCCATGCCATTCCCTGATGGTGGATGAACGTTACGGGTGGCCCCACGTTAGCGGTCTGATGAATGCAGTTGCAGGGATGACGTTCTGTGACTTGACCCCCAAATGGGTGCCAAGGAAAGTCGCGGCTTGGTCCCCAGGTCCCTCTTCCCAAGGATGGGCACCGGAAGGGGACCCCATTGCTACCTGCACTGCGCATCGAGTATTGCGGGGAATGGCACGAGCTCCGGGCGGGAGAGGTCCTCACCATCGGTCGCGTCGCGGATCTCGTGATCGATGACAACCCGGAGCTCGACCCTGTTCTGTTGGAAATCTACGACGAGAACAGGATGTGGTGGATCGCCAGTACAGCGGCGGCTCGCACCATCCAGGTGAGCGATCCGAGTGGTCGGGTGTCGACCGAACTCGCTCCCGGCGCGCGGGTGCCCATCGTGTTCGACCCCGCGCACGTCGTCTTCGCGGCAGGGCGCACGACCTACGAGTTCGCCCTGCATGGTGACTTGCACTACTCGGCTGCCGCAACGTCTTCCGAGCTCCGGCCTGATCGGGTCGAGCTCCCACGTCTCACCCCGGCGCAACGGCTTCTGCTCGTCGTGTTATGCGAGCGCGCGTTGCGGCGCCCGTCGAGAGGGCACGGCGACTTCCCAACCTCGGCTGAGGCGGCGACCCGGCTCGGCTGGAGCCTCACGGCGTTCAACCGAAAGCTCGACAACGTGTGCGACCGGCTCGACCGTGCGGGCGTCGCCGGTCTGCGCGGCGGGCGCGGCAACCTCGCCACCCGGCGCCGCGTGCGACTCATCGAGTTCGCGCTCTCGGCGCGTCTGGTGACCTCCGAGGACCTCGCACTCCTGCCCGAGGTGGTGATCGGGCATGGGTAGTTCTCCCCATGCCCGTGGAGCTGCTTCGTCGGTATCTTGGCAAACGCCGAGGCCCCAGCCGCGGCTGACGCGGAGCCAGCCGAAGGAGGGTCCCAAGGCGATGGGTGCCATTCGTGCGTATGCCTGGACCCTTCCCGGTGCAGCCGTCTCGGTTGAGGTGAGCGCTGCGAGCGATCGTGGCCACGTTCGCCGCATCAACGAAGACAGCTATCTCGCCGTCCCCCCGGTCTTCCTTGTCGCGGACGGGATGGGCGGCCATTCGTTCGGCGATCGCGCGAGTCAGGCGACCGCGCGGGTGTTCGCAACCCGCCTCGCTCGCGACGAGGCCCCGACGGTTGCCCAGATTCTCGCCGCCGTACGCGAAGCCGACCGGATGGTCCACGACATCGGCGACGACGAGGTCGCGGGTTCGACACTGGCCGGCATCGCCCTCGTGCTCGACCACGAATCGGGCGACCCGCGGTGGATGGTGTTCAATGTCGGCGACTCGCGCATCTACCGCTTCGACGACGGCCTCGAGCAGCTCTCGGTCGACCACTCGGCGGTTCAGGAACTCCTCGACGACGGCACGATCGCCCCGGGCGAGGAGCGCGACCACCCTGACCGCAACATCGTCACCCGGGCAATCGGCGCCGGCGACGCCGAGCCTGACGTCTGGATCTTGCCGACCGGGGGCCGCGAGCGTTTCCTGGTCTGCTCCGACGGGCTGACCAAGGAGCTCGACGACGCGACGATCACCGAGGTGCTCTCTCGCGAGGATGGCGATCTCTCACCCGCCGACCGACTGGTCAACGCAGCGCTCGCGGCGGGCGGACTCGACAACGTCACGGTCGTTGTGATCGACGCGGTCGTCGTTCACCAGGGCGACGATGACCACGACTCGCCGATCCCTGCCCGCCTCGAAGAGACCCTCCCGCGGGCTTAGGAGCAACGTGCCCGATCATCGCTACCACCCGGCCGTCAACGGTTGGGTCGTGTTGTGCCGCGAGGGACTACTGCTCGGCCTCGACCCGGCGACGAGCGAGGAGCGCATCGCGACGCTCTGGCCGCTCGTGCGCGACGGCGCCAGTTCTGCGGTGTTGCTCGACGAGATGACACGGGGCGGGATCTCGGCCGCTCCGGGCTTCGCGCTCTTCGAACAGTCCCCCGACTCGTGGCGCATCCTCGCGCGCGGGGCCGTGATCGTCGAGATCTCCGGAACCGACGAGCCGGCGATCGACGGCAGCCGCGCGACGGCCTGGGTCGAACGGGACGTGCCTGGAGCACCCACCTTGTGCGGACGACCGGTGGGCGCGACGGGCGACGGCCCGTTGCGACCGATCCGGGTCGGGGTCGTGACTGCCGACGGCTGGGAGGTGGGGCCTGAGGCGCCTGACGCAGTCGGGCGGGCGGGAGTCGTCGTTCCGAACGAAGTTGTTCGCCCCGCAGTGGTCGAGCACCCGTCGGTGCCGGAGCGCACCCTCGTCTCTCAGACACTCTCCGCAAGCGAGCTGACGGAGGTCGTGCCGTCGGAGACCCCCATCGAGGTCGCGCCTTCGGCGGATGAGGCCGGCTATGACCACCTGTTCGGGATGACAGTCGTTCGCAAGGTCGAGGATGCGGCCGTGCGTGACGCCGAGGATGAGTCGTCGCTACCGCTCGAAGATCGCACAAAGGTCGCCACCGGTCTTGCCGAACGCCGCGCCCTGCGTCGAGCCGCGAAAGCAGCAGGCGAGGTGGAGGCAGGCGCCGCCGGCCCGAAGCACTGGCTCGAACTCTCCACGGGTGGCCGCGAGGAGCTCGACGGAACGGTCATCGTCGGACGCGCACCGAGTGCGACGCGAGTTTCCGCCGGCAACATCCCTCGGCTGGTCACGATGAACACCCCCAATCAGGACATCTCGCGCACGCACGCGCAGATCGCGCTCGAAGGCGGCACCGTCGTCGTCACCGACCTGCACTCGAGCAACGGAACCTTTGTCGTCGTGCCCGGGCGGCCACCGCAGAAGCTGCGGGCGGGCGA
Source organism: uncultured Schumannella sp. (assembly GCA_964497165.1). Lineage (GTDB taxonomy): Bacteria > Actinomycetota > Actinomycetes > Actinomycetales > Microbacteriaceae > Pseudolysinimonas_A. Next base: position 11,706 of record CAZCEE010000031.1, read on the forward strand.
GCCGACGCCGGTCGTCGTCGACACCGTGATCGATCTCGGTGACGGCGCGACGCTGACCATTCGGGTCGACGCATGAAGCGCGCAGGCCCCGGCGCCCCCGACATCCCCGGCTTCACGTTCGTCAAAGCGCTCGGCTCGGGAGGCTTCTCAGACGTCTACCTCTATCAGCAGGAGCGCCCTCGCCGACTGGTTGCGATCAAGGTTCTCGTCACCGACGACGAACTCACCGACGCCGCCCGCGAGGCGTTCGATGCCGAGGCGAACGCGATGGCATCGCTGTCTGCGCATTCAAGCATCGTGTCGATCTACCAGGCCGACATCTCCGACGATGGCCGCCCCTACTTCGTCATGGAGTACTACGGCGGGCCGACCCTTGCCGAGAGTTACAAGCGCGAACCGCTCGGTGCTGTCGAAGTGTTGCGCATCGGCATCCGCCTCGCCGGGGCGATCGCCACCGCGCACGCCCAAGGCATCCTGCACCGCGACATCAAGCCCGGCAACGTGCTCACCAACGAGTACGGTGCCCTCGGCCTCACCGACTTCGGCATCTCGACGCGCGTCGACACCGGGGTCTCCGGTCACACGACGACGAGTTGGGCGATCGGTGGCGCGGGCTCGACGAACGGTACTGAGTCGCACGGGATGTCGATCCCCTGGTCGCCGCCCGAGTCATTCGACGACGAACCCAACCCGGATGTGCGCAGCGACCTGTTCTCGCTCGCGGCGACGATCTGGACGCTGCTCGCCGGCCGAACGCCGTTCGAGAAGCCAAAAGAACCGAACTACGAGAACGATCTCGTCGGGCGCATCCTGCGCGGTGCGATCACCCCGATGCCGCGCACGGATGTGCCCGCATCCCTCATCGCCGTCTTGCGTAAGGCGATGTCGGTGGAACGCGCGCACCGCTTCGACGACGTCGTGCAGTTCGCTCGCGCGCTCCAGCGGGTCGAGATCGAGCTCGGGTACGCCGAGACGCCGATCGAGGCGCCCGGTCTCAACGTTCCCCGCACGCGGGCGGCGGAGTCCGACGACGCCGATCGCACCCGGGCGCGCGGCATCACCTCGATCGCCGCGCAGCAACCCGCGGCCCCCGTGGCGCCACCGCCAGGCGAGGATGCCACCCGCGCTCGGCAGGTTCCGGTCATCGCGCAGACTCCCCAGGCTGTCGTCCCGCCCACCGCCTGGGCGCCCCGTGTCGAAGAGGCGACCGTGCGTCGAGCGCCGGCGGCGCCGGCCGCGGTTGTACCCGAAACCCCCGAAGCTTCGGTTGCCACGGCGGCGTCCGCGATCCCTGAACCGGCGGTACCGCGCCCCGGCCGCGGGCGCCTCGTCGGCATCCTGATCGCTCTAGCTGCCGTCGCCACGACGATCGTCGTCGTGGTGCTCGTCGTGAACTCGCAACCCCCGACGGAGCGCGACCCCGACCAGGTGCAGGTCGCCAACGCCGACGACCCGCTGCTCGGCGACGTGGTGCCGACACCGGTCCTCACCTCGGCGCAGGCTTCGTCCGACGGCGCAGCGGTCACCTTCACCTGGACGAACCCCGACCCGCAGCCGGGCGACACCTTCGCCTGGACCCGCACCGACGGCGCCGCCACCGACACTGCACCCCACGAGACGTCCGACGGCACCGCCACCGTCGACGGCCTCGTACCAGGTACGACCGTGTGTCTGTCAATCGAGATCGTGCGTGACGGGCGTCTCTCTGCGACTCCCCTCGCGGAGTGTGCGCCGTGAAGCCGCTGCGGTTGGAGTTCTGCGGCGAGTGGTTCGACGTGACCGAACCCGACGGGCTGTCGATCGGCCGCGAGTCCGACCTGGTGATCGACGACAACCCGTACCTGCACCGGCGCTTCCTTCAGATCTACCCCGAGCACGGCCTCTGGTGGATCGGCAACACCGGCAATCAGCTATCCGCCACCGTCACCGACGGTAGTGGGCACGTGCAGGCGTGGCTCGGCCCGGGAGCGCGGCTGCCGATCGTGTTCGAAGAGCTCAACGTGCTGTTCAGTGCGGGGTCGACGACCTACGACTTCCGCATCCAGGGCGATCCCGAATTCTTTGCCTCGTCCTCCCGCTTCATGGACCGCACCGGGGCGACGACGCTCGAACCCATTCCGCTCACCGTCAGCCAGCGGATGCTCATCGTCGCGCTGTGCGAGCACGTGCTGCGCGATCGGGCGGCGGGCAGAGCCGAGATTCCGACGTCGGTCCGCGCCGCCGAGCGGCTTGGATGGACGCTCACTGCGTTCAACCGGAAGCTCGACAACGTCTGCGACAAGCTCGACCGAGCGGGCGTTGCGGGCCTTCGGGGCGGTCGCGGCAACCTCGCCACGAACCGCCGCGCGCGCCTCGTCGAGTACGCGGTTTCGACCAAACTCGTGAGCGCCGACGACCTGCCGTTGCTTGAGCGACCGCGAGTCACCGAGGATGCCGAGTGATCACCGGCATGGGTACTCCTCCCCATCGCGAGGCTCATAGCCCTCGGTCAGGATCGGCCTCATGAGGATCGGGGAGTGGTTCCGGAAACGGAAGACGGTGGCATCGGTGGCGGTGCTCGCCGTGCTGCTTGCCACGCCCGTGACCGTCGCGGTGCTCCACGAGGGATTCCCGCTCGACGACGTCGACCTGACCGCGCGCGACGTCTGGCTCACCAACGGGGCGATCTCGCACGTCGGCCGGCTCAACATGCAGATCCGCGAGTTCAACGGCAGCGTCTTCAAGTCGGGTGAGACCGACGTGCTGCAAGACGGCGACGACGTCTTCGTGCACGATGCTGCCGAGAACTCGCTTGAACGGATCGACCCGTCGTTCACGCAATTGCGCGAGCAGGTCGAGCTTCCCCCGGCCGCGACCGTGTCGTTCGGCGGCGACCGGCTGTCGGTTGTCGCTCCCGACCGCGGCGCG
>CAZCEE010000032.1:0-14574 GCA_964497165.1 uncultured Schumannella sp.
AACACCACCGACTCGGCGGTGCGCATCACCCACATCCCGACCGGCATCGTCGTGTCGATGCAGAACGAGAAGTCGTAGATCCAGAACCGCGCCGTCGCGATGCGTGTGCTGCAGACCCGCCTGATGCTGCTGCAGCGCGAAGAGGAGGCGGCGAAGAAGAAGGAACTCGCCGGCACCATCACCGCGTCGTGGGGCGACCAGATGCGCTCCTACTTCCTCTACGGCCAACAGTTGGTGAAAGACCTGCGCACCGGTCATGAGGTGGGCAACCCGGCGGTCGTGTTCGACGGCGACCTCGACGGGTTCATCGCCGCCGGCATCCGGTGGCGCAAGAAGCGCGTCGAGGACTAGCCACGCTTCCCCGCCCGGCCGCATTCGTCGGTTTCACGGCGACGCTGGTGTCGCTCTACCTCGCCAGCGGCGCACCCACCCCGCTGCTCATCGTGTGGCAGCAGGAGTGGGGCTTCCCCGACTCGCTTGTCGCGCTCGCCTTCGCCGCCTACGCGTTCACGTTCCTCGCGGCGCTGCTGGTCGGCGGCTCGCTCTCTGACTACCTCGGCCGCAAGCCGGTCATCATCGGGTCGCTCGCTCTCGCCCTGGTCTCAATCGCCATGTTCCTGCTTGCCCCCTCGATCGAGTGGGTCATCGCCGCACGGGGAGTGCAGGGCGTCGCAGTCGGCGTCGTGACCGCGGCGTACACGGCCGCACTCGTCGAACTGGCACGACCCGGCTCCCGACTCGCGCCGATCGTCGCGGCCGCTGCCCCGGTCGGCGGCCTGGGGCTCGGCGCCCTGCTCGGCGGGGTCGCCGTCGAGCTGTGGGATCAGGATGCCGACGACATCCTGTACATCGTCGTCGGTGTGTTGGTCGTCGCAGGGATCGTGATCGCCGCTTTCGCGCCCGAGACGACGACGCGCATCTCGGGAGTGTTGCGCTCGCTGGTGCCGAACGTCGTGGTGCCGTCTGCGACGCGCACGTTCTTCGTGCGGATGTTGCCCGTTCTCATTGCGGCCTGGGCCACCGGCTCCCTCTTTCTCGGCCTCGCGCCGACGGTCGTGCACGACCTTCTGCATCTCGAGAGCGGACTGCTCGACGGGGCCACGGCATCCATTCATGCGTTTGGGGTCTGTATCGGCAGCGTCGTCTTCGGCAGGCTCGTCGTGCCCACCGCGCTGCGCGGAGGCGCCGCCGGCCTCGTCGTGGGTGTCGCCCTCATCGTGCTCGGCGTGATTCTCGAGAGCATCGTGCTCGTCTGGATCGGCGGGTTCGTCGAAGCGCTCGCGTTCGGCGCGGCGTACGGCGCGATCTTCCGCGGCCTCGCGCCTCTCGCCCCGGAACATCAGCGGGCGGGAACGTTCGCCGCCGTGTACGTCGCCGCCTACCTGGCGCTCGGAGTGCCCGCCGTGATCGCCGGCCAGCTCATCGAACCGCTGGGGCTGCTGCCGACGATCCTCGGCTGGACGGTGCTCATCGTCATCCTCGCGGCGGTCGGTCTCGCGATCCAGTTGCGCCGCCCACGCGAGATTCCCGCGGCGGCTTAGCCTGGTCGGGTGACCGACACCGCCCCGCCCGCCAACGAGACGAAGGATGCCGGGCGCCAGCACCGTTTGCGCAGGATGGCCGGACGGGACCCAGGAGAGAAGCACCGCGGAGCCACCCCGCTCGAACTGTTCTTCGACCTCACCCTTGTCGTCGCGTTCGCGCAGGCCGGGAACGAGACCGCCCATCTCATCGCCGAAGGTCACATCACCTCGGCGATCTGGGCGTTCGCGTTCGTCATGTTCGCCGTCTGCTGGGCGTGGATCAACTTCTCCTGGTTCGCGTCGGCATTCGACACCGACGACTGGTTCTATCGGGTCACCACGATGGTGCAGATGATCGGCGTGCTGGTGCTGGCACTGGGAATTCCCAACGTGTTCGAGTCAATCGACCACGGCGGGCCCATCGACAACACGGTCGTCGTGGCCGGCTACATCGTCATGCGCGTCGCGATGCTCGCGCAGTGGATTCGGGTCGCCGTGCAAGACCCCCCGCATCGCCGGGTCGCGCTCGGCTATGTGGTCACGATCTCCGTCAGCCAGGTCGGCTGGACGAGCGCCCTGTTCTTCGATCTGCAGCTTGCGGCGTTCATCCCGGTGGCCCTTCTGCTCGTCGGAATCGAGCTGATCGGGCCGATCCTCGCCGAACGGCGCGACGGCGGAACGCCCTGGCATCCGCATCACATCGCGGAACGCTACGGACTTCTCGTCATCATCACCTTGGGTGAGGGGATTCTGGGCACCATCGTGGCCGTCTCCGCGCTCGTCGACCACGTCGGGTGGAGCGCCGAAGCCATACTCGTCGCGGTCGCCGGCACGGGATTGACCTTCGGGCTGTGGTGGAACTACTTCATCATCCCCTCTGCCGACGTGTTGGAACACCATCGCCATCGCTCGTGGGGATGGGGCTACGGGCACATCCCGCTGCTCGCCGCGATCGCCGCGATCGGCGCGGGAGTTCACGTCGCCGCCTACGTCGTCGAAGGGGAGGCGACGATCGGGGTGATCGGCGCTGTGCTGGCCACCGCGATCCCTGTGGCGATCGCCACCCTCGCCTACTTCGTGCTCTACAGCTATCTGGTGCGCGGATTCGACCCGTTCCACCTGGGTCTGTTCGCGGCGACGATGGCGGTGCTCGGTCTCGCGGTCGCGCTCGCTGCGCAGGGTCTCTCCCTCGGGTGGAGCCTCGTCATCGTGATGCTCGCCCCGGTCGTCACCATCGTCGGCTTCGAGTCGATCGGGCACCGTCACCTCGCGGTGGCTCTGCAGCGCACGCTTGCCGAGGTGCGCTAGGGGAGTGTCGCGCCCGGGATGATCGGGATGCCGACTTAGCCTGGACCGGTCATGATCCTGTTCGACGGCGTCACCAAGACCTACCCCGGCACCTCTCGCCCTGCGCTCAACAGCGTGACCCTTGAGGTGCTCAAGGGGGAGTTCGTGTTCCTCGTCGGCGCGTCCGGTTCGGGCAAGTCGTCGTTTCTGCGCCTCGTGCTCAAAGAGGACAGGCCCACGAAGGGCAAGATCTTCGTGCTCGGACAGGATCTCGGCGCGATCTCCAGCAGCAAAGTGCCGTACTTTCGGCGCAGCCTCGGTGTCGTCTTCCAGGACTTCCGCCTGCTGCCGAACAAGACGGTGTTCGACAACGTCGCCTTCACCCTGCAGGTGATCGGCAAGAGCAAGGGCTTCATCCAGGAGGCCGTGCCCGACGTGCTCAAGATGGTCGGTCTCGGCGGCAAACAGCACCGCTTCCCCCACGAACTGTCCGGCGGTGAGCAGCAGCGCGTCGCCATCGCCCGCGCGGTCGTCAACAAGCCAGCGATTCTGCTCGCCGACGAGCCGACCGGCAACCTCGACCCGGCGACGAGCGCCGGCATCATGACCTTGTTGTCGTCGATCAACGCGAACGGCACGACCGTGCTGATGGCCACTCACGACGCCGGCATCGTCGACAAGATGAAGCGTCGCGTGATCGAGCTCATCGGCGGCCAGATCGTGCGGGATGAACGGCAGGGTGGCTACCAGACCCAGTCGATGCCGATCCCGAAACCGACGAAGCCCGAGCCGTCGTTCGACGACCTCGCCGCCGCGGTACCGGACCCGGCGCCCGGGCCCGCATTCGAGCCAGAGCCCGTACCCGAGCCGGAGCCCGCGCCCGCGCCGACCCCGGCATCCGTCCCCGTGTCGGTCACCCCGACCCGCGGTACCGTCCTCCCGGAACCCGGATCCGGACCGCCGCCCGGCTTCCAATGGCCCACCGCCCCCGACGCGCAGCGAGACCCGCAATGAGGCTCGGCTTGATCCTCGGCGAGGTCGGGCAGGGGCTGCGCCGCAACCTCTCGATGGTCGTGTCGGTCGTGCTGGTCACCTTCATCTCGCTCACCTTCGTCGGCGCGGCGATCCTGTTGCAGTTCCAGATCGCCCAGATGAAGGGCTACTGGTACGACCGATCGCAGGTGGCCGTCTACCTGTGCACCGACCTCGAGCCGGTGCGCTGCGACAACCAGGCAGCAACGCAGAGCCAGATCGACGCCGTCGAAGACGAACTGAACGGCGACACCCTCGCACCCTTCATCGAGCGGGTGGAATTCGAGACCCGCGAACAGGCGTACCAGAACGTGTTGGAGCAGTACGAGGGCACAGCGATCGCCGAGCTCGCGAGTCCCGAGATCCTGCCCGAGGCGTTCCGCATCAAACTCGTCAACCCCGACCAGGCGGAGATCATCATCGACCAGATCAGTGGCATGCCCGGGGTCGACGAGGTGACCGACGACCGGGCGTTCCTGCAACCGATCTTCACGGTGATCAACACCCTCAGCCTGACCGCCGTCGGAATCGCCGGGCTCATGCTCATCGCCGCAGCTCTCCTCATCGCGACGACGATCCGGCTGTCGGCCTTCTCGCGACGCCGGGAGATTTCGATCATGAGACTCGTTGGCGCCTCGAACCGATTCATCGAGACACCGTTCATCCTCGAAGGGGTGTTCGCCGCCCTCATCGGATCGACGCTCGCCGGCGTCGGGCTGGTTGCGATCACCCAGATCTTCGTCAGCGGCTACCTCGTCAACGAGATCCCTACGATCGGCTTCGTCGGCACGACCGATGCTCTCCTCGTCGCACCGATCCTGCTCGGGATCGGAGCCGTCCTCGCCGCCCTCTCGGCATCCGTCGCCATCCGCCGCTACCTCAAGGCCTAGCGCCGAAGGCGTCGCCGAGGCGCTTCCGGTTAGACTGGGCGGCTGCTCAGACACGAAACGCGAAGGAGGTGAGCAGGATGCCGAAGGAAACAGGCCAGAAGGTCGTTGCGACGAACCGCAAGGCGCGCCACGACTACACGATTGAAGACACCTACGAGGCCGGTCTCGTGCTCACCGGCACCGAGGTGAAGTCGCTGCGCGCCGGACGCGCGTCGCTCGTCGACGGCTACGCCTTCATCGACGGCAACGAGGCGTGGCTGGATGCCGTGCACATTCCGGAATACACGGAAGGCACCTGGACGAACCACCCGCCGCGTCGCAAACGGAAGCTGCTGCTGCACAAGGCGCAGATCATCAAGATCTCGCACAAGACCAAAGAGGGCGGCTACACCCTCATCCCGCTGCAGATCTACTTCCTCGACGGTCGGGCGAAGGTCGAGATCGCGGTCGCGAAGGGTAAGCGAGAGTACGACAAGCGGCACGCCCTGCGGGAGCGTCAGGACAAGCGCGAAGCCGCCCGGGCGATGTCGACCCGCCAAAATCGCGGGGAGTAGCGCCGACTAGGGCATCGGGCGGTAGAGGTCCTCGATGAGATCGGCACCGTCTTCGCGCGCGATGACGCAGGACGCGTCGGTGTCGCCCGCGGCGTAACGCTCGGGGGTCGGTAGGTCGATCGCGCGGGTCCGGTATTCGCTCTTGTCCAGATCGGCGGCCAGGAACAACCGGTACTCCAGGTATCGCCCACAGACCGCATCGCCGAATGCGGTGAGCGCTCCGCCCGTCTGGGCGTAGACCGCGTCGCCGAGCTCGAGGTCGGCCGTTGCGAAAACCTGGAGAGGGTGCGGCTGATCGCACGTCACGACGGTGTACTCCTCGAGGTCCAGCGATTCCTCGGCAACGCAGGACCCCGGGCGTAGCTCCCCCGCGTCGGTCGGGCCGGTCGGGATTGCAGGAACGCGGGTGAGCACCCGGTAGGCCACGAACCCGGCGAGAGTGATCACGACGACGGCGAATGCGAGAAGACCGATCCGGGCCCACGCGGGAAGTCGCGCCCACCAGCCGAGGGGCTCACTCGAGTCGGTCACAGCGATACGGTATCGGATGTGCAGAGCGTTCCCGGCGGTCGCGGCCTCGAGGTCGCCACGGCTATCGCGCTCGGTGTGGTGTCGCTCGTCACCGCACTCGGGGTGCTTCAGGCGAGCCTGTGGAACGCCGACGCCGGTCGGTTCGGGAACGACGCCGCGGATGCCCGCGACCAGGGCATCGCGGTCGCGGTCGTGTCACAGCTGAAGGCCCGATCCGACCTCGGCGCGATCCTCGAGGCCGAACGCCTCGCCGGTCTCCAGGATGAGGCGAACGCCGCCGGTGACGCGTTCCGAGCGCTCGAACTCGAGGGCGAGATCACCGACACCCTCGCGGCGGTCTACGACCTTCCCGAGGGTGCGTTCGACGTGTGGCGCGAGGCCGGCTTCCCCGACGACGCCAACCCGGCCGAGTCTCCCGACTACCTCGTAGCCGGACAGGGCGAAGCGGATGCGCTCGCGCTCGCGTCCCGTCGCCTCAGCGCCCTCAGCGCGGAGCTGACGGCGCGCGCTGGTGTGTTTGGCCAGGCGTCGCTCGTGCACGCGCTCGCACTGTTCCTGTTCGGCGTCGCAGGAATCAACCGACTTCGGATGACCCGCTATGTGACGCTCGCCATGGGGGCGACGGTGTTCGTGTTCGGGTTGGTCCTGATGTCGACGGCGTACTGAGGCCATGCAGATGACGGACGGTCAACGGATGCGCGGTGCGCTCGAGATCGCGACGGCGATCCTGCTCGGCCTGGTCTCGGTCGCGACGGCAGCCGGTGCCTATCAGGCGTCGACGTGGTCGAAAGAGGCGAGCCGGTACGAATCGATCGGGGGCCAGCTCCGTGACGAGAGCTTGAGCACCTTCATCGCCTCCGATCTCGCCGGCTTCGACGACGGCGAACGGATCTTCGCGGCTCTCGACCTTGAGTTGGAGATCCTCGACGGTGCGACCGACGTCGAGGGCGTGCAGGCGCAGCAGGACGCGATCCTCGGCGCGGCCTCCCCGGGGCTGTCCGAAGCCTGGGACTCCTGGGTCGCAGGCGGGTACCGTGACGCCGACTTCCCGATGCAGACCGCGGAGTACGCCGCGGTGTCGTTCGCGCCCACCTACGCCGCGAACCGCGCCTCGGCCGTGGCGCACGACCTTGCCGACGCGCTCGGCGCGCGTAGTCTGCAGCTCACGGTCGCGTCGGTCGTATTCGCATTGTCGTTGCTGCTGCTCGGCGTTTCGGGTGCGAACGCCTCGCTCCGCGTCGCCTTCGCGCTCGCCCTCGGTGGTGCCGCCGCGTTCGCCGGCGGAATCGTGATCGCACTCCTCGCCGCGATCAGCTGATCCCATTCAGGTCGCGCGGAACCGGGCGTCGACGCTCGCCGCTACCTCGATGCGGTCGGGGGTGAAGGTCAGCGGGGACCCGCCCTGGGCATCCATCGCCATCATCATCTTCCCGGTGCCGCGCGCCATCGGCCCCGGGCCTTCGCCCGACGAGCCGTCGCCGAGCATCCCCGGGTCGGCGATCGCGACCGGCGTCACCGTCGACAGCCCGGCGGCGCGAGCGTAGGTCGTCGCCTTGACGGTCGCGTCGTGAACGGCGCGGGACTGGATGTCGGTCGTCACAGCGAGGCGGCGTTCCTCGGTGAGGTCCCAGGTGATCGAGGCGATCGTGACGCCGGTGACCGTCGCGAAGCGCTCGACGAAGGCACTGAGCGCGTCGAAATCCTGAAAGCGGGCGGATGCTGACAGCGCGGCGTAGTAGACGGGTGCGAGCTGCTTGCCCTCGTTGTTCCACGGCCGGTTCGACCACACGCTCACCCGGTCGCTCGACCAGCGGGTGATCGCCGAACCCTCGAGTTCAGCCAGGGCGGCGGTGACCTGCGCGCCAACGCTCGTCGTCGCCTCGAACACGGGCTCGCGCTTCGGACCGTCGTGCGACACGGTCACGTTGACGGTCGCCCGCTCCGCCTCGAACCACTCCGACGCGGTGCCCTGCACGGTGATGATGGTCTCGGTCATGGCACAATCCTTGCATCCGACGTAGACTGAGAGGCTGCCTGCGGGCAGTTGACAACTCCACAGCGTGCGACAACGGCCCCTCTGCGCTAGTCGACCTCGCCTTTCAGGCGACGAAAGCAGCCACGAGGAACATGGGGATGATCGGTTTCGACATCGTCTAAGAACCTGCGAGAAGCGGGCCGAGGATGAGGGGTTATCTCGTTAACGACCTCCTCAAAAAACAGGTGCCGATGCTAATCGCGCCGACTTCGCTCTCGCCGCCTAAGGCGTAGACCGAGTCCGTCAGTCCGGGTACGTCCTCGCCCCGGTCACTGACGTCATCTAGAGGACTTGCTGCGTTCCTGAGTCTCAGGGGAACGCGGGACTTTTGCTGAGGCTGGGCTCGTCGACCTAGGTGTTCGTGACAAAGGTCGGAGCCGAGTAGAACGTTCTCACGAACTGCACCCGGAGAAGGCGCAGACTCTCAGCGATGGACGGGGGTTCAATTCCCCCCATCTCCACCATCGGCCGTTGTCGCACGTTGCGGGTTGGAAAGGTCGCACTTCGGGCGGCCTTTCCCTTTTCCGTAACCGAGTCTCCTAGCCGAGCAGCGCCACGCCGAACTCTGCGACGACAGCCCGCACTTCAGCGAGGTACCGCTGTGCCTGCCCGGTGAGGGGGATCGCGGAATGGCCGATCCAGCCGATCTCGATGCGTTCGTCAACGTCGAGCGGTACGGCGACAATCTCCGGGTCGAGGTCGTCGCTGATGATGCCCGTCGAGATCGTGTAGCCGTCGAGCCCGATCATGAGGTTGAAGATCGTCGCCCGGTCGGAGACCCGGATCTCCCGCTTACTCGACAAGGTGGAGAGGATCTCCTCGGCGAAGTAGAACGAGTTGTTCGCCCCCTGGTCGAAGGTGAACCGCGGCAGGTCGGCGAGATCGGCGAGGGTCGCGCGATCTCGAGAGGCGAGTGGGTTCCTCCGGGAGACGAAGATGTGCGGCTCGGCGAGGAAGAGCGGGCGGAATGCGAGCCCGGAGTCCCGGAGTAGTTTGTTGATGACGTTCCGGTTGAAGTCGTTCCGGTAGAGGATGCCTAGCTCGCTACGGAGCGTCCGGACATCCTCGATGATGTCCCAGGTGCGAGTCTCACGCAGCGAGAACTCGTACTCGGCCGCCTCGGTACTCTTGACCATCCGGACGAACGCGTCGACCGCGAACGAGTAGTGCTGCGCCGACACCCCGAGCAGGCGTCGCGATGGCGGCCGACCGAGGTAGCGCTGCTCGAGGAGCGCTACCTGCTCGACGACCTGTCTGGCGTACCCGAGGAACTCCGCACCATCGGTGGTGAGCGTGACCCCGCGGGCGGAGCGGACGAGGAGGGCGCGGCCCACCCGACTCTCGAGGTCTTTCATCGCCGCGGACATGGTCGGCTGGGCGACGTAGAGCAGGTCGGCGGCCGCGGTGATCGACCCCTCCGCGGCGACCTCGATGAAGTAGTGGAGCTGCTGCAGCGTGATGCTGCTCGACGGTCGGGCCATAGGTAAAGACTATGGGAGTGCATAGCGGCGCCGAATTACTCGATGTCCGCAGCGCGCCTGCACGATGGGCTCATGGCGAAGGAGTTCAGGTTCAGCATCACCACCACCCGCTTCGACGAGGACTACGCGCCGTCGGAGAGGTCCCGGGCCACCACGAACTTCGCCAATCTGGCCCGGGGTGAGGACCGTCAGCAGAATCTCCGCAACGCCCTGACGATGATCGACCGCCGATTCAACGACCTCGCGCACTGGGACAACCCGACCCGGGATCGCTACACCCTCGAGATCGAGATCGTCTCCGTCGCGCTGCACTTCAGCGCGGAAGGCGAGGATCAGGACTTCCCGCTGCTCGAGGTGCTCGACCTCCGGATCGTCGACCGACAGACCGGCGCACGCCACCAGGGGATCGTGGGGAACAACTTCTCGTCCTACGTCCGCGACTACGACTTCAGCGTGCGGCTGCCGGCGCTCAACGAGGGCGCGACCCAGCTCACCGTGCCCGACGACTTCGGCGATCTGCACGGCAAGCTGTTCCAGCACTTCCTCGACTCGGCTGTGTACCGGGAGCGCTTTCCCCTGTCGCCCGTGATCTGCATCAGCGTGTCGACGAGCAGGACGTATCACCGCACCGAGAACGTCCACCCGATCCTCGGCGTCGAGTACCAGCAGGACGAGTTCTCGATGACCGACGAGTACTTCGCGAGGATGGGGTTGCAGGTCCGTTACTTCATGCCGCCCGGCAGCGTGGCGCCGCTCGCGTTCTACTTCCGCGGCGACCTGCTCGGCGACTACTCCAACCTGCAGCTCATCGGCACGGTGAGCACGATGGAGACGTTCCAGAAGATCTATCGACCGGAGCTCTACAACGCGAACTCGGCCGCCGCGAGCATCTACCGCCCGACCCTGGAGCAACAGGACTACTCGCGGACGCAGGTCGCCTACGACCGCGTCGAGCGCAGTCAGCTCGCGATCACGCAGGGGAAGTACACGGATGAGCACTTCGTGAAGCCGCACCGGGACGTGTTGGAGCAGTGGGCCGCCGACTACGCCGCTCTCGTTCGATGACCGGCGGAGGAACATCCATCATGCCCGCCCTGTTGCCCATCGCACTTGTCGGCAGCCTGCCGAAGCCGTCGTGGCTCGCGCAGCCGGAAACCCTCTGGTCTCCGTGGAAGTTGCAGGGTGATGAGCTGGTCGAGGGCAAGCAGGATGCGCTGCGCAGCGCCGTCCAGGAGCAGCGCCAACGCGGCATCGACATCATCAGCGACGGGGAGCAGACCCGCCAGCACTTCGTCACGACGTTCATCGAACATCTCACCGGGGTCGACTTCGAGCAGCGCGAGACGGTTCGAATCCGTGATCGCTATGACGCGAGCGTGCCGACCGTCGTCGGTGCCGTGAGCCGCGAGAAGCCCGTGTTCGTCGAGGACGCGAAATTCCTCCGCCAGCAGACCGATCAGCCGATCAAGTGGGCGCTCCCGGGACCGATGACGATGATCGACACGCTCGCCGACCGCCACTACAAGAGCCGGGAGAAACTGGCGTGGGAGTTCGCGACGATCCTCAATCAGGAGGCGAAAGAACTCGAGGCGGCGGGGGTCGACATCATCCAATTCGACGAGCCCGCGTTTAACGTCTTCTTCGATGAGATGCAGGACTGGGGGGTAGCCACGCTGGAAAGGGCTGCGGAGGGACTGCGCGCGGAAACAGCCGTGCACATCTGCTACGGCTACGGGATCAAGGCGAACACCGACTGGAAGGCGACCCTCGGGCCGGAATGGCGGCAGTACGAGAAATCCTTCCCGCTCTTGCAGCAATCCACCATCGACATCGTCTCGCTGGAGAGCCACCACTCCCATGTCCCGATGGACCTCATCGAGCTCATCCGTGGCAAGAAGGTCATGCTCGGGGCCCTCGACGTGGCGAGCGAGATGATCGAGACCCCGGAGGAAGTCGCCGACACCCTTCGGAACGCGCTCAAGTTCGTGGATCCGGACAAGCTCCTCCCCAGCTCGAACTGCGGCATGGCGCCCTTGGCGAGGGACGTTGCACTCAAGAAGCTGAGCGCGTTGAAGGCGGGTGCGGACATCGTTCGCGAGGAGCTCACTGCCGCAAGGCCCTGACCGCCCGTTGTCGCTCGTTGCGGAATCCTTCTCACCCCGCGCATCGGCCCGCAGCTACGCTGTGGTGCGGAGAGGTGGCCCGATGCGTACTGTGCTGGTCCCCATCGCGGGTGTGAGTCTGGCCCTGTTACTCGCCGGTTGCACACCGTCGCCCTCGCCGAGTCCTGCGGACTCTCCGTCCGAATCGGCGAGCCCGACGGCGACCCCATCGGCGACGCCGGAGGCCGCGCCGCTCACCATCCCCGAGTGCGAGACCCTTCTGCCCATCGCGCTCGCGCAGGAGTACTTCAGCGACAACACCGAGTTCTTCGGCGAGTTCGCGCCGAGCCAGTTCGGGGTCTTCGGGGTGCCCGAAGCCGGTACCGCGCTCGCAGGCGCCAGTCAGTGGCGATTCTGCGGCTGGGGCGTTCCCTCGTCTGACGGCGCCTTCACCCTTCTGGTCGCTGAGATCGCACCGGAGGATCGGTCGGCTCTGGAGGCTGCGCTCCCCGCCGCCGGCTTCACCTCGGTGACGATGGGCACCGTCACCGGGTACGACGCCGAACGTGAGGGGGAGGTCTCGACGTTGGCCGACACGCTCCTGTTCACCGGGAACGTGGTGATCGTGTGCAACGGAACGGGCCTCGAGCTGACGGGTGTCGTGACCGGTTCGGCACTCGACGCGCTGCGCACCGCGAATCCGACACTGTCGCTCTGAACCCCCAGCGGGCATCCCCCATACGGCGTAGATGGGTGCATCCGTGGGGAGGATGCGCGGGTAACCGTTGTCGCGAATGCTGGGTACGACGCCGCGACAGTCGCGGCGACCCAGCAGGGAGCCAGATGGACACCCCGATCCTCTCCGTCCGGGACGTTCACAAGACGTATGGCACCGGACAGAGCCGCTTCGACGCATTGAAGGGGGTGAGTTTCGACGTTCCCGAGGGACAGAGTGTCGCGATCGTCGGCAAGAGCGGTTCGGGCAAGTCGACGCTCATGCACATGCTCGCTCTTCTCGACGCTCCGAGCAGCGGGTCGATCGCGCTCGAAGGCGCCGACACCCGCACGCTGCGCGGTTCCCGGCTGAACCACACCCGCAACAAGACGTTCGGGTTCGTGTTCCAGCAGTTCTTCCTCACCCCGCGAGCATCGGTGCTCGACAACGTCATCCTGCCGCTGAAGATCGCGGGCGTCGGGCGAGCCGAGCGTCGGCGCCGCGGCATGGCGGCTCTTGAGCAACTCGAACTCGCCGACAAGGCGCGCAACCGTGCGGTCGACCTGTCGGGAGGGCAGAAGCAGCGTGCGGTAATCGCGCGTGCGCTCGTCAACAATCCGCGGATCATCTTCGCCGACGAGCCCACCGGCAACCTCGACTCCGTCACGGGAGCGATCGTCGAAGACATCCTCTTCGGGCTCAACCGCGAGAAGGGCATCACGCTGTTCGTCGTCACCCACGACGAAGAGCTGGCGGCGCGCTGCGATCGCCGCGTGTTCATCCGCGACGGCCTGCTGGTCGAGGACTCGGCGGCGGTGGCCGCATGAGGATCCCCGATCTGGTCGGCTCCGCCGTCGCCAACACCTTCCGCTCGAAGACCCGCACGGCGCTCACCGTCGTCGCGATCTTCGTCGGCGGCTTCACCCTCACTTTGACGAGCGGCATGGGCACCGGCATCAACGCCTACATCGACGACACGGTGACCGGCATCGGCGCATCCGACGTGATGACCGTGACGAAGGCCAGCGAGTCGGCAGCCCAAGCGTTCGGGGGCGACTCCGGCCCTTCCGAGTACAACCCCGACGCGATCGACAGCGGTCAGGTCGGGCAGGGCACGGTCATCGCGCTGACCCCCGACGACCTCGACACCCTCGCCGGCATCGACGGCGTGCTCGACGTGCAGGCGACCAAGTCGATCTCGGCCGACTACATCGTCGCCGGCGACGGCACCCCGTATGTGGTGGGCGTCGGAGCCCTGGTCGAGGGGCAGACCCTGCAGCTCGCCGCGGGTGAGGCTCCCGGCGACGCATCCGACGCGTTCGAGGTGGTGCTGCCCGCGTCGTACGTCGAGCCGCTCGGCTTCGCCGACAACGCGGATGCCGTCGGCCAGACCGCGACGATCGCCATCACCGATGCGGAACGCACCCAGCATCTCGTCGAGGCGACGATCGTCGGTGTGGCGGAGGAGGGCATCGCCTCCCCGGCGGGCGCGAGCATCGTGCCGAACGATGCCCTCACCGACGAGCTCTACGCGACGCAGAACGTCGGCCTGCCGACCGATCTGACGGAGCGATACGCGCAAGCGAGCGTCTGGTTCGCCGCCGACGCCACCGACGCGCAGATCGCGGCGCTCAAAGAGCGTCTCGCCGATGCGGGCTACAGCGGCACGACGGTCGCCGACCAGCTCGGCGCCTTCACCACGGTGATCGACGGCATCGTGCTCGTGCTCAACGCGTTCGCGGTGATCGCCCTGCTCGCTGCGAGCTTCGGCATCGTCAACACCCTGCTGATGTCGGTGCAGGAACGCACCCGCGAGATCGGGCTGATGAAGGCGATGGGCATGGGCAGCGGCAAGGTCTTCGGCCTGTTCAGCCTCGAGGCGACGTTCATCGGGCTACTCGGAAGCGGGATCGGCGTCATCCTCGGGATGCTCGCCGGTACCGCCATCAGTTCGGTGCTCTCGGAAGGACTGTTGGCCGACCTTCCAGGGCTGACCCTGATCGCCTTCGATCCGGTGTCGATCGCCGTCATCGTGCTCGTCGTCATGGGCGTCGCGTTCCTGGCCGGCACGGTGCCTGCGGCCCGTGCGGCGAGAGCCGACCCGGTGGAGTCGCTGCGCTACGAGTGAGGTGACTCGGGCCGGAGTGGCAGAGGGGCGGTCGTCTCGGCGACCGCCTCTTCCGGGCCCGATGGCGCGCTGGGCTCACGGCGTCGCTTCGTCACGAGGTATGAGCCGCTCAGCACGAGCACGAAGCCCACGATCGTCCACACCGTCACCGGCTCGCTCAGGAAGATCGCACCGGCGAGGATCGCGACGGCCGGATTGACGTAGGTGATCGCGGTCGCGCGGAACGGGCCGATCTCCGTCACCAGCGCGACCATGAGGATGAACGCGAGCGCGCTGCAGACGACGGCGAGCACGAC
>CAZCEE010000033.1:0-14510 GCA_964497165.1 uncultured Schumannella sp.
AGAACAGCGTGCCGACGATGAGGGTCGCGTCGACCTCCCGCGTCGTGAGCAGGTAGGCGGCGGCGAACGGGAAGGCGGTGTTCACCCACGACAGCGGGCGGCTCGTCCCGAACAGCGCACGGATCATTAGGCGGCCTTCCGCGGAGTCAGCAGCGACCAGAGCGACGGCAACAGCACGAGAGCGGCGATCGCGTAGGCGAAATCCTCGAGCGGGGCGACGCCGATCTTCGCTCCCGAGACGAGAGCGGGGTCGTAACCCACGATGCCGGTGGCGACGAGGATGTTGTCGAACACCGCCGTGAGGATGAGAAGCGGGATGGCGGCGACGCCGACGGCCCGCCAGTCAGGGGCGCGGCGTGCGACGACGGCCGCGACTGCAACAATCGCGACGACCCCGAGGAAGACCGCGTCGAGCGCCCAGTAGGTCATCCGCTGGTCCCTCGTGCCTTTCTCCGGAGCTTTCGTTCACTTCTCCGGAGGTTTGCGGCATCGGGTCCCAATTCCCGGGGCGAACGGTGGATGCGGCGAGAAAGCTCCGGAGATACGCGCACCACCCCCGCATATAGGTTCACCGCGACGTAGCAGAGGAGCACCAGGAAGAAGGGTTCCTCGAGGGGGAGCTCGGGAGCGAGCAACAGCCCGGTGAGCAGGTCGGGGTTGCCGCGGAAGAAGATGCCGAGGGTGATGCCCGCGACGTCCCAGGCGAGGAAGAATGCGACCCCGACGACCAGGACGATCGCTGCGCGCAGCGGGGCTGCGGCAAAGAACAGCTTGAAGCGCAGGTCGAGCACGATCATCCCGGCGATCGACACCAGCAGCGCCGCCAGGTAGAGGAGACTCACCCGAGGGCCCGCCCGGTGAGCGTCGTCGTGACGGTACTCAGCGGCTCGGGCAACGGGCCGGCGGTCGTGTCGCCGCGCAGCCGCTTCACGAGCACTTCGGCCGAGATGAGGCACATCGGCAGTCCGATGCCCGGGATCGTCGACGAGCCGACGTAGTACAGGCCGCGCACCTTCTTCGACGCGTTGCCCGGGCGGAAGAATGCGCTCTGCTTGAGCACATGAGCCGGCCCGAGCGCCGTGCCCTTCCACGCGTTGAGGTCGGCGGCGAAATCGGCGGGTCCGACGGTGCGACGTAGCACGACGCGGGTCGCCAGATCCGGGATGCCGGCCCACTCCGCCATGCGCGCGATCACCTGATCGGCGAGCGCCTCCATCCGCTCGTCGCCGGCGCCGTCGATGCCGCCGTGGCCGAGTTCCGGGTCGGCCGGAAGCGGCACGAGCACGAAGACGTTCTCGGTGCCGTCGGGGGCGACCGATGGGTCGACGCCGCTCGGCTTGCAGACGTAGAACGACGGCGTCTCGGGCACCCGCGGCTCGTGTCCGAAGATCGCCTCGAAGTTCTCGGCCCAGGCCCGCGCGAAGAACAGCGTGTGGTGTTCCAGCTCGGGGAGGTCGCCCTCGACGCCGAGGTAGACGAGCAGCGCACTTGGTCCGGCGACCGCGTTCTGCCAGAACTCCTCGGGGTAGCTGCGCGTCTCGGGGTCGGTGAGCAGCACGGTTTCGGTGTGGTGCAGGTCGGCCGCCGACACGACGATGTCTGCGTCGATGACCTCGCCATCCGCGAGCTCCACACCGGTCGCCGCGCCGTCGGTGACGACGATCCGGCGCACCGCGGCCCCCGAGCGCAGGTCGGCGCCGGCGGTGCGGGCGAGCCGCTCGATGCTGCCGATCACCTCGGTGAAGCCGCCGACCGGATAGAGCACCCCGTCGACGAGGTCGAGGTGACTCATCAGCGAGTACATGCTGGGCGCGAGCCCGGGCGCCGAACCGAGGAACACGGCCGGGTAGCCGAGCACCTGACGCAGGCGGATGTCGCGCACCGTGCGGTTCACCAGCCGGTCGAGCGGCTCGAGCAGCAGCCGCATGAGGCGCAAACCGCTGACCGCGACCTCCCCTCGGAACACGGGGCCGAGTTTCACGAACGTCGAGTAGAGGAACCGCTGCTTCGCGAGGTCGTAGATCTCCCGTGCCCGGTCGAGGTACTTCGCCACCTTCAGCGCCGAACCGGGCTCGAGGAGCTCGAACGCGTCGAGCGTCTCGTGAACGTCGGCGGAGACATCCAACGGTTCGTCTTCGCCTTCGGCGTAGACGCGATAGCCGGGGTCGAGCTGCACGAGGTGGAGTTCGGCGTCGGCGCTCGTGCCGAGCAGTTTGAAGAAGTGGTCGAAGACTTCGGGCATCAGGTACCACGACGGACCGGTGTCGAAGCGGAAGCCGTCCTTCTCCCACGAGCCGGCGCGGCCGCCGAACTCCACGTGCTGTTCGAGCAGCACGACGTCGTGGCCCTCACGGGCGAGCAGGGCTGCGGCGGCGAGACCGCCGATCCCGCCGCCGATGATGGCGATGCGGCTCACGACCGACCTCCGCTCTGCCAGCTACCGACACTTCGCCAGCTACCGAGCGTCGCAGCGCCGAGGGCGATGCGCAGCTTCACCGGGTCGGGCACGCGCACGCGAGTGCGGATGAGCACCTCGGCCGGCGTGCGGCGCAGGCGACGGGAGAGTTCGGCGAACAGTCGCTGCGCGAGCGACACCGCCCGGCGGGAGCTGCGCGGCAGCAGCGGGATGGTCGCCGCCGCGCGGGCGAGGTCGGCGTCGATGTCGTCGAGCAAAGTGTTCTTCTCATCTTCGGTCAGCCGGGTCACGTCGACGCCGGGAAAGTAGCTGCGTCCCAGCTTGTCGTGATCCGCGGCGAGGTCACGCAGGAAGTTGACCTTCTGGAATGCGGCACCCAGGGCACGGGCCCCCGCCTCGAGTGCGCTGAGCTCGTCGGCGGTGTACGGGCGCGGCGCGTCCCGCACGAATACGCGCAGGCACATCAGCCCCACCACTTCGGCCGACCCGTAGACGTAGGCGGCGAAACTCTCTGCGTCGTGTTCGGTCTTCAGCAGGTCGGCGCGCATCGAGGCGAAGAACGGCTTCGTCAGCTCTGCGCCGAACCCCGCCGCTCGGGCGGTGCGAGCGAAGGCGTGCACGACGAGGTCAGCGCTGTAGCCCTCGGCGAGCGAGCGTTCGGTCTCGGCCTCGTAGGCGTTGAGCAGCCGACCCGCCTGCAGCCGGTCGAGCCCGGCCTCCTCCGCGCCGCCGTCGACGATCTCGTCGGCGACCCGCACGAGGGCGTAGATGTTCTCCACCGACTGACGGATGCCGACCCCGAGTAGCTTCGACGCCATCCCGAACGACGTTGAATAGCGGCGGATGACGAGGCTCGCCGTCTCGTGCGCGACCTCGTCGTACAGCGAGAGCCCTGCCATGGGTGAAGGGGTCACTTGACGCGGCCGAGTACGGCGTCGGCTATCGGGTGCAGTTCGGTGCGAAGGGCAGCCGGGATGTGCGGCTCGACCAGGCGCGCGAGGGCGCGGTTCACGTAGTACCGGGCGAGCCCCTCCGCGAAGCCGCGGGCGCCCGAATCGACGAGGTGGGCCCGCAGCGTGGCCGCACCCTCGTCGGTGAGCGCGGGGTCGCCGAACAGCGGGGCGAACTGCTGCCAGTCGGGGGCGCTCGCCGCGTAGGCGATGAGCGCGGTGCGCTTGCCCTCGCGCAGGTCGCCGACGGTGGTCTTACCGGTCTGCTCCTCGGTGCCGAACACTCCGAGCACGTCGTCGACGAGCTGGTAGGCGATGCCGATCTCCCGGCCGAACTCGCCGAGCGTTGCCACCGTCTCGTCCGTGGCGCCCGCGAGGATCGCCCCCGCCTGCAGCGGACCCTCGAACGAGTAGACGGCGGTCTTCAACCGCTCCATGCTGAGGATGTCGTCGACGTGCGGAACCTCCGGGCGCAGCGTGAAGTCGATGTCGATCAGTTCGCCGGCGGCGCTCGCGAAGAGCGCCTCATCCATCACTTCGAGCAAACGGGTGCGTACGGAACCTCCGGCGCCGCTGCGGTCGATGAGGCGGTAGGCGTTGAAGAGGGCCAGGTCGCCCGCGATGACCGCGGCACTCACTCCGTGGTGTTCGGCGGCCGCCCGCTCGACACCGGCGGCGAGGGCCCGGTCGCGGAACGCCCCCGCGACGTTCGGCGCACCCCGGCGGGTGAAGTCGCGGTCGATGACGTCGTCGTGCAGGCACAGCGACGTGTGCAGCAGCTCGAAGGCCGCGCCGACGTACGCGGCCGCGTCGAAGTCGTCGCCACCGAGTGCCGAGTAGGCCGCGAACACCATGCGCGGACGGAACCGCTTACCCCCGGTAGTCGACGCTTCGATGCGGTCCCACAGCTCGACGTAGGCAGCGCCCAGAGGCTCCGCGCGCTTGCGGGCTAGGCTGAACAGACGCGCCAGAACGGCGTCAACCTGCGACTGCCGCGCCGCCGCGGTCGCGAGTCCCGCATCCATTCCGGCAGACTACCTCGCCCCATGTCGCAGCCCCCAGCGCCTTCCGCCGCCGAGCAGGTTGTGCTGCTGTCGGAGGCTGGCGAGCCGATCGGGGTCGCCGACAAGGTCGCGGTTCACGGCGATGACACCCCGCTGCATCTGGCGTTCTCGTGCCACGTGTTCGACGCGCGCGGTCGGGTGCTGGTCACCCGGCGGGCGGTCACGAAGCTCACCTTCCCAGGCGTCTGGACGAACGCGTTCTGTGGGCATCCCGGTCCCGACGAAGACATCGAGGATGCCGTGCGTCGCCGCGGACTACGCGAACTGTCGCTGCCGATCGGCGACCTCGAGCCGGTGCTGCCGGACTTCCGGTACCGCGCCGTCGACGCCCGCGGCATCGTCGAGAACGAGATCTGCCCCGTCTACCGCACCGTCGCGCGCGACGACCCGATGCCGAAACCCGACGAGGTCGACGACTGGGCGTGGGTACCCCCGGCCGACCTGCGCCGCGCCACCCAGCTCACCCCGTTCGCCTTCAGCCCCTGGCTCGTCCTGCAACTCCAACAATGGGATCCGAAACCCGTGGGTTGAGTAGCGCCCGCCGACGGCGGACGCGTATCGAAACCCAGCTGCCCGGCTATCCGGTCGAATGCGGCGCATCCGGGCGTGCGCGGTCGCCCGTGCACGCCTCTTTCGCCCGGATTGCCGTCAGCTGCCCTGCGAGCCGGCGTCGGTCGTGGTGACGTCGGTGCGGTGGAAGTTCTGGAACGACCGGGATGCCGTCGGCCCGCGCTGCCCCTGATACCGGTTGCCGTAAGGGCCCGACCCGTAGGGGTTCTCGACCGGAGACGACGTGCGGATGAAGCAGAGTTGCCCGATCTTCATCCCGGGCCAGAGTTTGATCGGGAGGGTGGCGACGTTGCTCAGCTCGAGTGTCACGTGCCCCGAGAATCCGGGATCGACGAATCCCGCAGTTGAGTGGGTCAGCAACCCGAGCCGACCGAGGCTCGACTTGCCCTCGAGCCGCGCGGCGACATCGTCGGGCAGGGTGACCAGTTCGAACGTCGACCCGAGCACGAACTCACCCGGGTGCAGGATGAACGGCTCGTCGGCTTTCGTCTCGATCAGCCGCGTGAGATCGGGCTGATCTTCGGCCGGATCGATGAACGGGTACTTGTGGTTGTCGAACAGCCGAAAGAACCGGTCGAGCCGCACATCGATGCTCGACGGCTGGATCATCTCGCGGTCGAGCGGCTCCAACCCGATGCGTCCCGCGTCGAGTTCCATCCGGATGTCGCGGTCGCTCAACAGCATGGGACGAGGCTACCGGCTCGGTTACACTGGCTCAGTCGCCCGCAGGGGCAGCGCGCGGATGTAGTTCAATGGCAGAACTTCAGCTTCCCAAGCTGATAGCGCGGGTTCGATTCCCGTCATCCGCTCCCAGTGGCCTCACTAGGATCACATTGTCTGCGTAGGAGTTCCTAGCGAGGATCCGGAAAATGTCGAACGTCGCCGAGTCATTGAAGCGCCTTCTCGAGCTCGCGGGAGCACGATCTGCGGCTCTCGTTGACAGTAGTTCCGGAATGGTCTTGAGTCATGCAGGGTCAGATGCGCACCTCGAGATTACGGCTGCCGCCAACACCGAGGTGGTTCGCGCCCAACTGAAGTCGATCGGAACTCTGGGGTCGAACGACGCGATCGACGACATCCTCATCACCTTGAGCACTCAGTACGACATCGTTCGACCGCTGGCCGCGAACCCCTCGATCTTTCTCTACCTCGCCATGGACAAGAACAAGTCGAATCTGGCCATGGCGCGCTACAAAGTGGCCGAGTGCGAAAGGCAACTCGAGCTGTAGCTCGACCGGCCGCTGCCCACAAGTGGGGGTTTCTGTCGCGCCTGTCGCCCGAAACCATAGAGTCCTCGACCCACATAGATTGAGGATGCCGTTCGATGAGCTTTGAATCCCGACTTGTATCGGGTCTCCGTCGCTCCAAAAAAGAGAAGGAGCCGGAGCGCCCGGATTACTCGGAGCCGGACTTCACGGGTTGGGCCGCGAAGCTCGACGGCTTCGCGCCTGCGTCGAAAGCCGGTCCGGCAAAGACTGCGCCGGAACCGGCGGCAGTGGCAGAGCCGGTAGAGGTGGCCGCTGCAGTTGAGGTGGTCGCGGCAGTGGAGGCCGCGCACGCCGCCGAGGCTGTCGACGACCGTCCGAGTCTGGATGCGGTTCTCGCGAAGCTCCTGAGTTTCGACGGCGCAATGTGCGTCGCGGTTGTCGACAGTGAGACCGGGATGATCCTGGGCAACGCCGGTTCCGGTGTTGATATCGACCTGGCGGCCGCGGGCGCATCGGTGATTCTTCGTGCGCGACTTGCGAGCATCAAGGCTCTGGGCGGCGATGAACAGATCGAAGACGTCCTGATCTCGCTGACGAGCCAGGTTCAGATCATTCACCCGCTGCCCCGTAACCCTTCGATCTTCACGTACCTCATCGGAGACAAGGCCAAGTCGAGCCTCGCCATGGCGAGGTTCAAGGCAGCCGAAGCGGATCTTCTGATTCAGCTGTAGGGCCGGCAGCACCCACGAGGTGAGGAAGCAGTATGACAATGGATGTCCAACGCGTTGCCGCGGAGCCGCCACCGCCGACGGTGGGCTTTCCCGTGACCGTGGGCTGGACTCAGGCGGCGATGGCGGTCCAGGCAGTTCTGTCGTTGAGCACTCCTGTGCACCTCCGGATGAGCATCGAGTCGCACGGACCGCTGCTCATCGATTTCCGTCACCACGCATTCTCCTGGTCCACTCCCCTCGAGGATTTCCCGGTCGACGCTGTTCATACGCGACTGGAGACCGTGCCGACCGGTGCTGATGATCCGCCGTACTTTGAGCTTCCCGGCCAGGACCTTGACGGGCTGCTGTGGGAGATGGGGATCAACGCCTTCGATGGCGGAGCCGCGTTCTGGCTCTCGCCGGGCGAACGCTACCGACTCACCCGCTGGCCGAACCTGACGCAGCACTCGCACAGCCTGCGCCAGGTGCGAATGATCGCCGTGCTCGGCAATGCGTACGCCAGTACGGCCGAGCTGGCCGCCTTCGCCGATGTCGAGGTGTCAGAAGCCCAGCGCTTGATCAACGCGCTCAGCCTGATGCGCATTCTGGCGCGCTCGGCAGCGGCACCTGCCGCGACGATGGTCCCCGAGACCGCAGAAGCCAAGCGCCAGAGCCTCTTCGCTCGCCTCCGCAAGCGACTGGGACGCTGACACCATGGCCGAACACGTCATCCTTTTCACCGGCCCGATGGGAGCGGGAAAGACGACCGCAATCCAAAGTCTGAGCGAGATCGAAGTCGTTCGGACCGAGGCGAACAATTCCGAACGACACATCGTCGACAAGGCCACCACGACGGTGGCACTCGACTACGGCGAGATTCTCGTCGGAGCCCAGGAGAAGGTTCGGCTCTACGGAATCCCGGGGCAGAAGCGGTTCAACTTCATGTGGACCATCCTCAAGAAGCGCGCCAAGGGGATGGTCCTGCTCGTCAACGCCGATGCCCCCGACCCGATCGGAGAGATGACCTTCTTTCTCGACGAGTTCCGCGTGCTCTACGACCGCGGCGGGGTCGTCATCGGAGTCACCCGCGCCGACGTGATGCCCGGCCCGACGCTGGCCGAAATCTATGATGCTCTCGAGCGAACGAATCCGGGGCTGGTCATCCCGGTGTTCACGGTCGATCCGCGCGAGCGCGATCAGATGCAAAACCTTCTGCTGACGCTTGTCGTCAACATCGAGATGCGCGCTGCGTTCGGCATGGCTTCGGTGGCGGGGTCACTATGAGCACGGGACTTCACATGAAGCCCCTGGTGGTGGAGGCCGCGTCGACGCTGCTCGGTGAGATGAAGGCCGCAGCGAGCTCTCTCACCTATGCCGCGCTGTTGACCGACGACGGCTTCGACGTCGCCCGATTCCCGGTCAAGACAGACGGCGAGAGGTTCGCCGGAATGGCGAGCTCGATGCAGGCGCTCGGCGACGCCGTGACCCACGAATTGAGCATCGGTGACAGCGAATACATCATCATCGCGTCGGGCAAGGGTCACGTTGTTCAACTGCGGGTGCCGGGACAAGAACTCGTGCTATCTGCCCTCTTCGACAACGATGCGACTGTCGGACACGCCCTAGCCATCACTCGATCGTTCGCGCAGAAGATGGCCGACCTGCTCGCCTAGCCTTTCGGGGCTTGCACCTTCGTCACCCCTTGTCGAGCCCCTGGCTGATCGCATCCTCCCGGCGCAGTCTGGACCCGCATGATCAACCGAGCCATTGGAGGATGACATGGGTATGGACGACAAGATCCGCAACACCGCAGAAGACATCGGCGGCAAGGCGAAGGAAGCGGCCGGCAAGGCCACCGACAACGAGGAACTCGAAGCCGAGGGCAACGCCGACCAGGCGAAGGCGAGCATGAAGCAGGCGGGCGAAAACGTGAAGGACGCCCTGCACTGACCCACCGTGAGAGCACCCGTCATCTTCTGATGCGGGTGTTCTCCTGTGGAAAGTCGAGATGGCGACCGTTGAGTTAACGTGGACTGCATGGCTGCTTTCTCCCCCGAGGTCGTCGCAGCGGTGCTGCATCACATGAACGACGACCACATCGAAGACAACGTGCTCATCGTTCGGGCGTTCGCCGACCGCGAGGTGAGCGATGCGACGATGCACGATCTCGACGAGCACGGCGGCATCTGGCACTACGAGTTCGAGGGTGAGCAGCAGGAGCTGCGCATCCCGTGGCCCGGTGCGCCGCTGAGCGAGCGTGCCGAGATCAGGCGCGATGTCGTCGCCCTCTACGACGCCGCGTGCGAGAAGCTCGGCGTCGCAGCCCGGCCGCACTGACGGCCTCCGACCGTGCGCTCGCTGCTCCGCTCGCCGAACCGCATCGTCGCGCTTGCGCTCGGCGTCGCCTTCGCCGGCTACGGCGTGCTCGCGGCACTCACGGGTCGGCCGCTGCTCGGCGCGCTGTTCGCGGTCGCGGCGGCAGCCCTCGTGGTCGGTTCACTGCTCGGGATCGCACCCTCCCGCTGGGCGAACATCGTCGTGGGGACGGCATGGCTGGTTCTCGGATACGCGGGGCTGTTCCTCGTGGGCACCGAGTTCAACGTCCTCGGACTCGGCGCGATCGGCGAGGTCGTTCTCTTCGCCGCGGCGACCGGGCACCTCGCGGTCGGGCTCGGCGCCCGGAGGGACAGCGTCGCCGAAGCTTCCGCGCCACCGGTGCCCTAACCCGCGACGCGAAACCCACCACGACGGGCGGACGCTTGTCGCGCCCGCCCGTCGTCGGAGGGTGTCAGTCGATCACGGCTGGTACTGGAAGATGTACAGCCCGCTGTCACGGTCGGAAGCCAGCACATACTTCTCTCCGTTGGGGTGCTCATGCACCTCGACGCCCCAGAAGTTGTTGCCGTCATCGTCGATGTAGTGCCCGACCTCTTCGAGGCCACCGGGTCCGTAGCTCACAACCCGGAAGCCGGCCGCGTAGTACGAGATGTACGCGAGGTTTTCACTCGGATCCGTCGCCACCTCGTGCACCGAGAGATCGCCGAAACCCTCCGCGTACGCAGCGTCTTGACTCTCCGGAACGAAGTACTGGTCGATCTCGGTCATCGTGGCGGTGTCGTACAGGTGCACGTAGCCCCAGCCGTCGAAGACGGCCTTGACGTCGACATCCTGACCCGTCGCCCCGATGGCTGCAGGGATCGCGGTGCCATCGGCGTCGCAGGCGTAGTCGGCAGGGACGCCACCCGTGACGATCCGGAAACCGTCGCTGCGCGACACGAACACCGCAGGGATGTCGGCGGCCACGAGCATCGAGAGCAACGCTTCGCAGCCGTCGACGCCGGTGCGGTTGAAGACGATCGCACCCTCGTAGCCGGCCGTCTGGGCGTTCTGCACCTTGACGGTGAAGTCGCACACTCCGCGCTCGATCACGGCGACCAGTGCTGTCGCCTCGGCTGCCGGGATGGTAGCCGGGTCACAGGCGAGCCCGAGGAATCGGGTGCCGCCGGTGAGGCTCGAGTCGGCGTCGATTGCCGGAACGTCGGAGCCCTGCACCGCGGTGAAGGCGGTGCCGTCTTCCATCGTCGCCGTCACCCGGTAGGGGTCGAAGTCCTCATCGGTGGCGATGAAGAACTCGTTGTCGTTCGTGAACTCGGCCTGATGAGCGTTGCCTTCCGGGGTGACCGATTCGCCGAACTGGGCGCGAACGGGGTCGACCGCTGCGAAGTCGGTGTCCGCGATGAACACCGGGTTGGCCGGGTCATCGACGTTGAGCTTCGCGTAGCCGCCATCCCAGTACGAGACGAGCATCGTCTGCACGCCGTCGATCTCTTTGACCACCATGTCGTGGAGGAAGACGGCATCGCCGTGCACTTCGCCGAGCGGCTGCGCCGTCTGCTCGTCGAGCGAGGTCTCGGAGAGGAGCACCGGCTTCGACGGGTTCGTGATGTCGAAGATGTCGATGTCGGTCTCTTCGAGGTCATCGACGAGAACGGCGTACGCCTTGTCGCCGTCGGTCCACATCCGTACGGAGTGGGCCTCGTTCGACTTCGTCTGCGCCTTGCCGGCGACACTGAAGTCGCCGAAACCTTCGACCAGCTTCTTCGGATGGGTCGGGTCGGTGACGTCGACAAGGGTCATTCCGCCGACACCCTTCGTCTCACCGGGGCAGATCTCGTTCTGGTACGCGAGCACCTCGCCCTCGAAGTACTCGGTCTCGAGGTGGATGACCTGCGAGCCCTCTCCGCTGAAGGTTCCCCGGTGGCTCGGGATGAGGGTTACGAGTTCCGGTGCCGACGGGTCGGCGATGTCGACGACGTAGACGCCGCCGCGGGCACACTCGGGTTCCCAGAACGCGGTGAGGTAGGCGTAGTTGCCGTATGCCGAGACGTCGGCGATCCGACCGGGCTCCTCCATACCTTCGAAGAGGTCCAGGTTGCCGATCTCCACGACGTTCGAACTCGAGGGCGGGAGGTGGCCCTCGTCTCCGCCGTGTTGCGCGTGATGCGCGTGCGTCTCTTTGCCGGAGTCCATGACCCCGTCGTCGACGTATTCCGTGTCGTCGTGCGCGAATGCCGGACCGGCACTCAGCGTGAGCGCCACCCCCATGGCAAGCGCAACTGTTCCGATTCTTTTAGCGACCATGACGAAAATGCTCCCCTTCAGCAGGTGTCTCGGGTCGAACTCGCTGATTCAAACAGACGCGCGCAGCGACCGCCAGGGGTCCGCGGCGAAACGCAAACATCGTGCGTAGCACGCTCGATTTCGGCGCTGGGTGATGGCGAGACAGAACTCGCTCGTCGGTGAACGCGCTGTGAGACACTAAGGGCGCCCTAATCTCCGGAGGAAGCCGTGACCGTCATCCCCTTCTCGCAAGCACTGCGCGAACGCACCTGGACGGGCCACGGCGAGAGTGAAGGCGCCGGCTTCATGCACGACCTCATGACCGGCACCGGTACCCGTGACGACTACGTCGCGCTCGTCGCGCAGCACTACTTCGTCTACGAAGCCCTCGAATCCGCGGCCGAGCGCTTCGCGAAGGATGCCGAAGCCCGACCGTTCCTGAGCGACCAGCTCACGCGGATGCCGGCGCTCGAAGCCGATCTCGCCTTTCTGCTCGGCGACGACTGGCTCGACCAGATCGCGCCGCTGCCGACGACCGAACGCTACGTTGCACGCATCCGCGAAATCGAAGCCGAAGGCTGGGCGGGCGGATTCGTCGCCCACCACTACACCCGTTACCTCGGCGACCTCAGCGGCGGGCAGGCGATCGGTCGGCTCATGAAGCGCTATTTTGGGTTCGAGACCAACGGCATCCTGTTCTACCTGTTCGACCAGATCGCCGACCCGAAGGCATTCAAAGAGACCTACCGGGAGCAGCTCGATGCGGCCGGGTGGGACGACGCCGAGCGCGAACGGGTCATCGACGAAGTGCTCGTCGCGTACCGCTTCAACACCGAACTGTTCGACGACCTCTCAGCCGCCAAAGCCGCTGCTTAGGTCTCGACACGCGCGTTCGGCGCTACTCGACCACCGAGTGGGTCAGGCTTGGATGCCGGGGATGGGCCTCGCGGTGGACATGAAGCGACGCACGTTGTCGTCGACGATGATGTCGCTCGGGCGGAGCGGACGGGTGAGGTAGAGGCCCTCGAGCTCGGTGATGCGCGACAGGGCGACGTAGGTCTGCCCCGGCGCGAACGAGCGCGGGCCGAGGTCGATGATCGCGCGATCGTACGTCTTACCCTGCGACTTGTGGATGGTGACCGCCCACGCCAGTCGCAACGGGAACTGGGTGAACTCGGCCACGACATCCTTGCGCAGCGTCTTCGTGACGGGTGAGTAGGAGTACTTGTAGCGCTCCCAGACGGCGGGCAGCACTTCGTGCCGTTCGCCGTCGACCTCGACGGTGACGGTGTCGCCGATCTTGACGACTTCGCCGATCGTGCCGTTCACCCACCGCCGGTCGCCGCCCACATCGTTGCGCAGGAACATCACCTGCGCCCCGACCTTGAGTTCGAGTTTCTCGTCGGCCGGGTAGGCGCGGTTGCCGAACTCGCCGGTGACCTCGGCGACCGCAGAGAGTGAGCGGCCCGGCAGACGCCCGAGGCCGGCTGAGTTGATGCGGTTCACGGCGGCGTTCGTCGTGGCGAGGGTGATCGCGCCATCCGTGGGGGCGGGACGCGCACCGACCTCGTTGAGCCGGCCCGCCATCTCGGCGGTCACCTGCCCGTGCCGCACGGCGGTGAGCAACTGCTTGAACTCGAGCTCGTGCTGGCGGTGGATGGTGGTGAGTTCGAAGATGCGCAGGTCGGCTTCGCTCCATACCTTCGCGTCGAAGAACCACATCGAGCGGTAGTTGTCGGCGAAGTAGGCACGCTCGTCGTTCTCTCCCGGCACGGGAGCCAACTGGTACGGGTCGCCGAAGAGCACGAGTTGCACGCCGCCGAACGCTTCGTGTGGACGCTGCCGGGCCTGGCGCAGCGAACGGTCCATGGCATCCAGCAGGTCGGCGTTCACCATCGACACCTCGTCGACCACCAGGGTGTCGATCGCCGACAGCAGTTTGCGCAGCTCCGGCGGCTGGTCGATGTCGTGATCGGCGATGACTCCGATCGGCAGACGGAAGAGCGAATGGATGGTCTGCCCGCCGACGTTGAGCGCCGCGACGCCGGTCGGCGCACAGATCGCGAGCGTGTGCGACGAGTGCCACGAGAGGTACTCGAGCAGCGTCGACTTGCCGGTTCCCGCGCGGCCGGTGACGAAGATGTGGTCCCGCGTGTTCTCGATCACCGCGACCACCGCCTGCTGCTCGGGCGACAGCTCGGGAAGATCCACCGGCTCACTCTAATCCGCAGAACGACGGCGGCTCGGGCCCAAGCCGCGCGTTCGTAGGATGCAAGGGTGCGACGTGTGGTGGTGGCCTGGGTGGTCGTCTTCGCGATCGCGATCGGCGTCGCCGCGGGCGCGGTGCTCGCCCTCAACGCGACCGTCTTCGGGGCTGCCGGTTTCGTGCGCGTCTACCTCGAGGCGGTCGCGCGCGGCGACGCAGAAGGGGCGCTCGGGATGCCAGGAGTCACCGCCGATCCCCGAATGCGCGACGACTTCCTCATCGACGACGCGCTCGCCGAGATAGGCGACTTGCGCGAGATCTCGGTCGCCCCCGGCGACGACGGCTCCGAGGTCGTGACGTTCGCCTGGACCGCCGGCGACATCGAGTCGACCACCCGTTTCGCAGTGGAACGCATCGGGTCGCGGCTCGGGATCTTCCCCGAGTGGGCCTTCGCCGTGTCTCCCGTCGCGGCCCTGCGGCTCACCGTCGAACACGACGAGCGTTTCGAGATCAACGGTGTCGACGCCGAGTCGGGCGTCGCCGCTGTGTCAGTCGACTACGCCGTGCTCACCCCCGGTGTCTACCGCGTCGACCACACCTCGACCTACCTGCAGGCGCGAACCGTCGCCGTCGCCGCCGACATCCCCGCCTCGGTGATCGACGCAACACTCGACGTGCAGCCGACCGACGCGTTGCGCGACCAGGTCACCACGGAGGTGCACGACCACCTCACCGCGTGCGCGACGCAGGAGGTGCTCTTCCCGAC
>CAZCEE010000034.1:0-14491 GCA_964497165.1 uncultured Schumannella sp.
ATCGTCGACCTCGCGGCGGGCTCCGGCGGCAACGTCGAAGGCACGGTTGCCGGCGAACGCGTGGTGACGGGCAACGGCGTCGTCATCCTCGGCTACACCGACCTCGCCGGCCGCCTGCCTGGCCAGGCGTCGCAGCTCTATTCGACCAACGTCTTCAACCTGTTGAAGCTGGTGACGCCCGAGAAGGACGGCGTGCTCGCGCTGGACTTCGAGGATGTCGTGCAGCGTTCGATCACGGTCACCCGCGACGGTGAAACCACCTGGCCGCCGCCGCCGGTGACCGTCTCGGCCGCGCCCGCCGCCGCAGCCACAGCATCCGCCGAACCGATCGCCCCCCGCCCCGGCCTCAGCCCGCGCAAGAGGTCGGCGCTGGTCGTCGCCGGCATCGTGGCGCTGTTCGCGATCTGCGCGTTCGCGCCCCCACCGCTCCCCCAGCACTTCCTCGTGCTCACGCTGTCGGTCGTCGTCGGCTTCTACGTCATCGGCCACGTCGCACACGCGCTGCACACGCCGCTGATGAGCGTCACGAACGCGATCTCGGGCATCATCGTCGTCGGCGCACTGGTGCAGATCGTCGCGCCGTCGGTGCTCGTTCAGGTGCTTGCCGGCGTCGCGGTGCTCCTCGCGAGCATCAACATCTTCGGTGGATTCGCCGTCACCCGCCGAATGCTGGGCATGTTTTCACGCGGTGCAGTCTCGAAGGGGGCAGCCAAGTGACCGGCGCGGAGATGATCGAGATCGCCAACGGCGTAGCGGTCGCCGCCTACGTCGTCGCCGCGCTGCTCTTCATCCTGAGCCTCGCCGGCCTCAGCAAACACGAGACCGCCCGCCGCGGCAACACCTACGGCATCGTCGGCATGGCGCTCGCCCTCGCGGCGACGGGCTGGCTCGTCGTCGCCCAACTCTGGGAGCAGCCGAACGCCACTCTCGGTCTCTCGTTGCTCATCGTGGCCGTGGTCGTCGGTGCGACGATCGGCCTCTGGCGAGCGCGCGTCGTCGAAATGACGGCGATGCCACAGCTCATCGCGCTGTTCCACAGTTTCGTCGGACTCGCGGCGGTGCTCGTCGGCTGGAACGGCGCCCTCGCCGACTCCCACGTGGCGCCGGAGCTTGTCGGCATCCATGACGGCGAGGTCGCGATCAGCATCTTCATCGGCGCCGTCACCTTCACCGGGTCGATCATCGCGTTCCTGAAACTCTCCGCACGCATCTCGTCGAAACCGCTCGTGTTGCCCGGTAAGAACGTGCTCAACGTCGGCGCCCTCGTCGCCTTCTTCGCGCTCACGGCCTGGTACGTGATCGCGCCGAGCATCGGCATCCTGGTCGCCATCACCGTGCTCGCGCTCGCTCTCGGCCTGCACCTCGTCGCGTCGATCGGTGGCGGCGACATGCCCGTCGTCGTCTCGATGCTCAACAGCTACTCGGGCTGGGCGGCTGCCGCCGCGGGCTTCCTGCTCAACAACGATCTGCTCATCGTGACCGACGCCCTCGTCGGATCGTCGGGTGCGTACCTGTCGTACATCATGTGCAAGGCGATGAACCGGTCGTTCCTCTCGGTGATCGCCGGCGGCTTCGGCATCGAAGCCCCGAAGAGTGGCGACGAGGAGACCGGTGAGCATCGCGAGATCGACGCCAGCGCTGCCGCCGACATGCTGCTGAACGCCTCAAGCGTCGTCATCACCCCCGGCTACGGGATGGCGGTCGCTCAGGCGCAGTACCCCGTTGCCGACCTCGTGGCCCGCCTGCGTGCCCGCGGGATCGAGGTGCATTTCGGCATCCACCCGGTCGCCGGACGCCTGCCCGGGCACATGAACGTGCTGCTCGCCGAGGCGAAGGTGCCGTACGACATCGTGCTCGAGATGGATGAGATCAACGACGACCTCGCGTCGACATCGGTCGTGCTCGTGATCGGCGCGAATGACACCGTCAACCCGTCGGCGGCCGAAGACCCGAGCAGCCCGATCGCCGGGATGCCGGTGCTGCGGGTCTGGGAAGCCGAGAACGTCATCGTGTTCAAGCGGTCGATGGCCTCCGGCTACGCCGGCGTGCCGAACCCGTTGTTCTGGCGCGAAAACGCCCACATGCTGTTCGGCGACGCCAAGGAGCGGGTCGAAGACATCGTGCGCGAGCTCGTCTAGTTTCGTCAGACCCCGAACGTGAAGCACCCCGGGACGGGCCGGCTGGCTCGTCCCGGGGTGCTCGGCCGTGCGCAAACTCAGCTGCGGCGAGCCCGCGACCGTCGGGCGAACACCACCGCGAAGATCGCGGTCAGCAAGGCGAGGGCACCGGCGATCAGTCCGGCGACGACGAGAGCCGCTGCGGAGTTCGATCCGCTCGACGACGACGCGTCGGCGGTGTCATCGGTCTCGTCGACGTCAGCCTCCTCGACCTCGACCTCGGCCTCCTCGACCTCGGCCTCATCCGCCGCGTCCTCGGCGTCGGTCTCGGGCTCCGGCTCGGGGTCGGGCTGCGGCACGGGCTGACCTTCGGGCAGCGGCTCGGGCTCCGGGTCGGGGTCGGGCTGCGGGAAGTCGGGGTCGTCGTCGTCTTCGCCGTCCGAGAAATCGCCCGGCCCCGGCGGGACGGGCTGCACGGACGTAACGATGCCCGGCAGGCCGGTCAGCGTCGGCTGCAGCTCGGCGGCCTGGGCGGCGGCGGCACCCCACGACATCGCGAGGGCGAGCGGGAGAGCGAGGGCGGCGGTGCGGATGGTGCTGTTCATGATGGTCTCCTTGTCACGCGTCCGACTTCGGCGATCGCCGTGCCGGTTATGCAGGTAGGAGTCGCCACCCGGTGCAGGCTTACAACTTTTCGCGGAACTTTCTCCGAAGCGCGTTCACGAGCACGGTTCCAGCACGGTCGTCGTCGTCGGCCCGGTGGTCGCCAGGCCGCGCTGGTCGACGGCCCGCACCGACAGGTTCACCGGCACGGGGCCGGAGAACGGGCCGATCGTGGCTTCCCACGCGCCACCCGACGGCGACATGTCCGCCGAGCCAGCAGGACCGGAGTCGCTCGACCAACTGACCACCACCGACGACAGCGGCACCTCCGCGGTCACCGTGGCCCGCACCGTCGCGGTGCGCAGCATCCCGATGCAGTCGATCCGCACCACGGTCGGCGCGGCGACCTGAGGCGGCTGCGGTGGTGGGGGCTGGGTGAGCTGCACCGAGAACGACCAGGTGCCGGTCGCGGCGACCAGATCGACGCCGCCGATCGCGGGCCCGGGAGGCAACCCCGACCGCTCGGCGTGCACGACCACGTCGGCCGACTCACCGGGACCGATGTCGAGCGTCGGCTGCTCGACGGTCAACCACGGCACCGTGGGACGCACCTCGACCGTCAGCGGTGACTCGCCGACGTTGCGGATCTCGACGGATCCGACGACCCCGTCGACACCGAGGTCGAGCACGTCACTCGACAGTGCGAGTTCCCCGGGCGACGGTGGCGATACGGTCGGTGTGAAAGTCGGCGTGGGTGGGGCGGGTTCAGGGGCAGCACCGAATCCGGATGCCGCGGCGATCCCCAGCAGCACGACCGCCACGACGGCGGCGATGACCGACACGACGGCTACAACCTTCACCCCAGGCGCGGTCGAACCAGCGGCCGCCCCTCCCCCGCTCGCACCGCTCGCCGCGGCCGCGATCGGCCAGGCCTCCTCGAGTACCCGGTCGCGTAGCGCGGCGGGCGCGAGCAGAATCGGTACCGTCGCGAGCAGTGCCAACGGGCTGACCATGCGGCGCTTACGGGCGGAGCAGGTCTCGCAGCTCTCCACGTGACGGGCGACCCGCTTGCGGATGATCGGCGTGAGCGTGCCGTCCCAGTCGGCCAACAGAGCGTCGAGTTCGGGGCAGTCCTCGCGGCCGGTGCGGGCGACCAGCAGGGCGCCGAGCGAGCGCTCCACCTGGCTGCGCAGCCGGGTGAGCTGCACGTAGGCGTGCGCGGCGGTCATCCCCATCGCTTCGCCCAGTTCGGCGCCGTCGAGCCCTTGGCGCAGGTGCAGGTCGAGCATGGCCCGGTCTCGGTCGGCGAGACCGGCGGCCGCCGCCCAGACGAGGTCGCGCAGCGCGGCGTTCTCGGCCGAACTCTCCGGGGTGCCTGAGTCGTCAACCATCTCGGTCAACCGTTCCTCGCCGTCGAAGAGCATCCGGTTGCGACCCTTCAGCCGCCGGAGGCACTCGTTGCGGGTGATGGCGTAGAGCCAGGGTCGCAGCCGATCCGGGTCGCGCAGTTG
Source organism: uncultured Schumannella sp. (assembly GCA_964497165.1). Classification (GTDB taxonomy): domain Bacteria; phylum Actinomycetota; class Actinomycetes; order Actinomycetales; family Microbacteriaceae; genus Pseudolysinimonas_A. The sequence goes on from CAZCEE010000034.1 coordinate 4,232, forward strand.
CCCGAGTCGCTCGGCGAAGCGTACGAAGGTGTCGGCGACGGCATCCGCCGCATCCTCCCGGTGCCGGGTGGTGGCGTAGGCGAAGTCGTAGAGCTTGCCGCCGTAGCGGTCGTAGACCGCCGCGAACGCCGCACGCTCCCCCGCCCGCACGGCCGCGACCAGCTCGCCGTCGGATGGGGGCACCGAGTGCACTCCGGCGGTCATCGCCACAGCCTAAACACCGCGGCATCGCCCATTCCCCTCTCCTCACCGTCGGGACCGCGTACGGGTCCTCGCAGGTAGGAGTGCGATGGCGTGCCGAAGCTGACAGTTTTCGGGTACGGCCGCCTACTCCGCCAGCAGCGGCTGCGCGGGCAGCCTGCGCACCTTCGCGCGGCGACGGCGGCGCTCGGGGATCATCGAGCGCATCTCTTCGAGCTTGCCGAAGCACAGCAACCGGTCGCCGGCTTCGAGCACGGTGCCCTTGCGCGGGTTCGGGATGACGGTCGTGCCCCGATGCACGGTGAGCACGGTGATGTCGCGCTCGGCGAGGCCCGAGTCGCCGAGGCTGCGCCCCACGAAGTCGCCGTTGTTGTGCACGAGCAGTTCGGCGACGCCGTACCCGGTCGAGACGCTGAGCCGCTGCCGCACGTCGATTTCGGGGAACGCCACCTGGTTCGCGAGGTAGTCGATGATGGCGCCCGCGACATCCAGTTGTGTCGCGTGCTCGATGCCTTCGAGTCCGGGTGAGGAGTTGACCTCCATGACGAGCGGACCGTCGGCGCCTTCGAGCATGTCGACGCCGGCGACCTTCAGCCCCATGATCTGCGCCGACCGCACGGCGACCTGCTCGTACTCGGGCGTCAATTCGACCGCCTCGACCGCTCCCCCGCGGTGCACGTTCGAGCGGAACTCGTCGCCCTGCGCCGTGCGTCGCATCGCTGCGACGACCCGGTCGCCGACGACCAGCGCGCGGATGTCGCGGCCTCGGCTCTCGGCGACGAACCGCTGGATGAGCACGTTCTGCCGAGTCGACTGGAGGGTCTCGATGATCGCCTCGGCGGTCTTCACCTCGGGAGCGAGGATGACGCCGATACCCTGAGTGCCCTCGAGCAGCTTGATGACGACGGGAGCTCCGCCGACGCGCTCGATGGCCGGGCGCACATCGGCCCGGTTGCGCACGAACGCCGTCGGCGGCATCCCGATGTTGTGGCGCGAGAGGATCTGCGTGGCCCGCAGCTTGTCGCGCGCGTTCGCGATTCCGTTCGCGGTGTTGGGGGTGTAGACATCCATCTGTTCGAACTGGCGCACGACGGCGGTGCCGAAGTAGGTGATGGATGCCCCGACCCGCGGCAGGATCGCGTCGTAGTCGCTCAGGGGCCGACCGCGGTACTGCAGGTCGGGTTCGGGGCCCGAGAGGTCGATCGCGAAGCGCAGCGTGTTGAGCACCCGCACGACGTGTCCGCGCTCTTCGGCGGCGGCCCGGAGGCGCTGCGTCGAGTACGCCTTCGGGGCGCGCGACAGGATCGCGAGTTTCATAGGGAAGCCCCTGACAAGATGGTGGCGTGACCGAGCCCTCCCATTCAAACACCCTCGCGGGGTGGCGCGAATGGGTGCAGCTTCCCGACATCGGCATCCCGTGGATCAAGGCGAAACTCGACACCGGGGCCCGCACCTCGACGATCCACGCCTACCAGGTCAAACCGTTCGAAAAGGACGGCGCCGACTGGGTGCGGTTCCGGGTGCGACCCTGGCAGGAGTCGTCGGAAGACGAGGTGGTCGTCGAGTGCCCGGTTCACGACGTGCGCAGCGTGCGCAGCTCGTCAGGCCACGTGCAGGAGCGTTACGTCGTCAAGTTGCGGCTCGAGCTGCTCGCTCGGCGAGTGAGCGCCGAGGTGACCCTGAGCAACCGCGACCAGATGGGCTTCCGGATGCTGATCGGCCGCCAGGCGCTGCGGCGTCGATTCGTCGTGGATGCGAGCAGCTCGTTCCTCGGCGGACGCGCTCCCCGTCCCGTGCGCCGACGCAACCGCGGCCGAGCCGAGGAGTGACCCGATGAGCGACCCCGTCGAGGCCCCGCCCACCTGCTACCGGCATCCCGACCAGGCCACCTATGTGAGCTGCCAGCGTTGCGGGCGGCCGATCTGCCCGGAATGCCAAACGCAGGCTGCGGTCGGGGTGCACTGCCCCGAGTGCGTGCGCGAAGGTCGCGCTGCGGGAGGTGGCGGGCTGGCCCGAGCGCTGCGACCCCGTCGCTCGGGAGCGGTGACCTACACGCTGATGGGACTCATCGCGGTCGCGTACGCCGTGCAGTGGATCAGTGGCGGCGGGCTGACCTCCGCGTGGGTACTCAACCCGACCCTCGTCGGCGCGGAACCGTGGCGGCTACTCACCTCGGCGTTCCTGCACTCGCCGGGAACGATCATCCACCTGCTCTTCAACCTCTACGCGCTGTATGCGTTCGGGCCGGCGCTCGAATCGTTCCTCGGCCGGGTGCGCTACCTGGCGCTGTATTTCGGCGCGGCACTCGGCGGATCGATCGGCGTGCTCGCGCTCTACGCCCTCGCGATCGCCACCGACGGCGGGAGCATCGAGGCCACCGGCGGGTTCCTCACCCCGAGCTCGGCGCTCGGCGCATCAGGCGCCGTCTTCGGTCTCCTCGGCGCCTACCTGCCACTGCGTCGCGCAATCGGCGTCAACGTGAGGGTGCTGCTCATCGTGCTCGGAATCAACGTCGTACTCGGCTTCGTCGCGCCCAACATCGCGTGGGAAGCGCACCTCGGCGGTCTGTTGGTCGGCGCCGCGGTCGGCACCGTCTACCTGCGCACGCGCCGACCCGCCCAGAAGACCGCGCAGATCGGAGCGGTGGCGAGTATCGCCGTCGCCCTGCTCGTCGTGTTCGTGCTCTTCGTCGCAAGCGCGCCGGCGTACTACGGCCTCTAGGCGTCAGCACGGCGGAAGCGGCGGTGCACCGGGCGGGCGCAGCGTGCGGAGCTCCGGCACCTGCGCGCGCAGCGGCTTGAGCGCCTTCGACCAGCGCAACACCTCGTCCAGATGGAACGGCAGCATGCTGTCCTGCGCGGGCTGCGAGACGAACTCGCCGTCTTCGATCTGTTTGAAGATGAATGGGATGCCCACGCTGTCGGGGACCGGCATCATCCTCATCGTGGTGACGATGCCCCCCGCCCCGGAGAGCTCGACACGCATCGCATCGGCGAGACTCTCGTCGCGGAGGGAGGCATGCGCGAATGCCGCCATCAACGCCAGCTCGGACTCGGCGATATTCGGAACGTCACTGATCATTGCGACGAGGTCACCCCGCAGCGACCCCGTGTCCGGGCCCGGCGGCGGGCCCGACCGATGCGCCTCCAGCGCAGCGATGACCAGCCCCGACTTGCCCTGCCATTGCCGGTAGATCGTCGCTGTGCTGCACCGCGCGCGACCGGCGACCGCAGGCCTGGTAACCGACGTCCTCGAGCAGCTCGAGCGTTGCTTTCAGGATCTCGCTCTCGCGGGCAATGGTCAGGCGGGTGCGGCGCGTAGCCATCGGTACGGGCTTTGCAGACATCATCGGTTACCTCCTCTCGGTCGTCGCAGACGACGATAGCGCTGGGTCAGGCTTCGCTGCCTGAGGCCCGACTCAGCTGAGCGCCGGACCCCACGGGTAGTCGTAGTCCTGCCACAGCGTCGGAGTCGGCTCCCCCGCTATGGGGCGAAGGCCCCGCACGAACACCCGCACGATGTAGCCGACGTGGGCCTCAAGGAGCTCCGGCGACACGTCGAAGTCGGAGATCAGCCGGTCGAGCTGGATGCCGGACGACGTCATCTTGAGCAGCATCGCCGCATGCACCTCCGGCCGGTCGACCGTGAACCCGTGCTCGGACGCGTAGTCGACCAGCAGTTCGCCGATGATGGTGACGATCTCGGGAACATCCGGAACATCGACCTGACTCTGCTCGAAGGCATCCCGAATCTCTCGTCGGCGATGGATTTCGGCGATCATCACCCGGAAGTAGGCGATCGCTTCGACACCGGCTCCGGCACGACTCGCGGCCGTCAGCACCCCGACGAGGCGATCCTCGGCCGAGCCGTCAACCGGGCCCTCGCCGTGGCGAAGGGGGTGCAGTTGCTCACTGAGCGCCTCGCCGCCCTGGCGGATGACCGCCTTGAATAGCTCGAGCTTGTCGGCGAAGTGGGCGTAGACCGTCGTCTTCGACACGCCGGCGTGAGCCGCGACCGCGTCCATGGATGCGCCGTCATAACCGTTGAGCAGCAGCAGCTCGACGGCCGCGTCGAGAATGGCCTCCCGCTTGCCGCGTCCTCCGCGGGGTCGTTCTGATGACAACGGGCTCTCCTCGACTGTGCTGGCGTGGCGCTCACCCACGATATGTCCTGCACGGGCCAGTTCGGTATCGGCTCGCACAGAATCGGCGGATGGCGTGTCCGCTCGGTGGGGATCATGTCGATCGGCAACCTGCCGCAGGCGTCTCCCGCGAAGGGCCACCCATCGGGTGAACTGCCGTCAGCGACGACGCCACGAAACCAAAAGGTCAGCGGCGCGATCGATCGCCTGCCCCAGAACTTCGTCGATGTCCTTAAAGGAGAAGCCCGCGCAGAAGTGCTCGACCAACCCGAACATCGGCCGTGTCGGATCGATGTCGACATCACCATCTCGGATGCCGTAGTGCATGCTGAGGTTTCGTACCTTGCGCATACCCGGACCGAGGAGCAGCTGAGCCTGTTCTGAATCCCCGAAGGCGCGAGCTGCAGAGCCGCCCGACGTCCATCGCGCGGCGATCAGTTCTAGCCCACGGATGACATGCGTCATCGCGATCAATCGCGCTCGGAAGACCGCATCCGGATGTGTATCGGCCGCTAGGGGCAGAACCGCTCGTGCCGTGGCAATCTCACCCTCGAGCATGAGGAGGAGCAGTTTCATTCCGATCGTCATCGCATCGTCGTACCGGCCGACGACGTATCTCGACAATCTTCGGTCAACCGATCGGATCTCGGCCATCGGCTGGTAATCGATCGTCGCCTCGGCCCACGGAGGGTCGCCCGCCGCAGCAGACATGACCACCAGAGTCCCACCGAGTTCGGCCGCGGTGCGGTACATGATCTGGCCCATCTCGGGAACTGAGATCGTCGCGGGGAGACCGAATCGGTACTGCAGAGGGATAGTGGCTCCGAGCACTCTTCCATCGAGGATGTACATGCCGAGGTCTGGTTCAAGCCATCTCGCAAACCACACGGCGTTCCCGGAGTAGGCCACGCGGTGAGTGGCGCGATACGCGTCCATCTCGCCAATGAGATCGTCCAGATCCTTCTTGTTGTCGTCGAGCAGTTTGGAAGCGTGGCGCGCTCGAGCGATCGTCTCGGCATGTTCGTTGCGCAGTAACTCTGCGAGCACCGGGACACCGTGCCACGGTTCGGGCGAGGTAATCAATCTCGAACCCTCGTAGGCGATTCGGGCGGCGTGGCCGAGCAGGAGCATCGGGAGAATTCCGTTGACACCGGCAGTGCCACTGGCGGACAGCATGCAGTCTGAGATCCAGCGGGCGTCCTGCGCGAGCATTGTCCGCGCAACCATGCCAACGAGGTTGTTCATACCGTCATCATCGCCACAATTTCCCCGCAGGGGTCTGCTGCGATCCAGGTGGTCTCGACTGAGCCGTGGGCAGCGGTAGGTGTGCCCTGCCGGTGCTGGCCCTCGCTATCGCTCGGCGCTCGACCCTTCCGCCTCAGTCGCTGGACGGAATGTCACCCACGAACTAGATCTGCCGATACGGTGGCGCTCATGGATCAGGGAAGACGTTTCACGACCGTCCGCCTCGCAGCGGTCACTTTGCTTACTCTCACTGTCGCTGGTTGCGGAGCTGCGAGCACACCCGCGAGCATACCCACGCCCCAGGGGGCCGCGACGATCGAGGAAGTCTGGGAGAAGATCGGCTGCATGGAAGACGATCCGATGGGAACGGGGGCCTACATCCAGCCGGACGGTCTAACCACGGGTGTCCAGAGAGCCGGCATGTGTACGCCGTACGAGGGTGGGGAACTGGTCTTCTTCTACGAGCAGGACTCTCCTGAGTCCCTTGACGCATACCTTCAGTCGGGTCGACCTGAGCTCGGCCCGACTGACGCTCTATTCCGAGACGGGGCGGTCGCGATAATGGCTACCGACGCCGCGACCGCGCAAAAATTCGGCGGCATCTTCGAGCCAGTCGAGCAGTAGGCGTTTCGTGCCCGTGGTGTTGAGGAGCCCTAGCGATCCCCGCGAGCCAGGTCGACCAGGAGTTCCCGAAGCAACGAGCGAACATCGTCGTTTCCTGATTGTGTCCGCTCTAGAGGGAACACTGCTGGGGAAGACAGGCCCTCGAACTCGGCAGTCACGATGAGGTCTCCTGGCCACTCCGAGAAAGCAGCGTTCGAGAAGGGCGTCTCACCGGCTTGAACCGACACCGTTCGAAGGCCAGACCGCGGAACGGCCTTCACCGTGCGCTTAGCGTCTTCCCCGCTGATCTCGCTCAAGATCGCTTCGAGCACTAGATCCGTGGTGATCGCCAACAATCGAGCCGACTTGCTAGACGAGTCATAGGAGCCAGTCGCGTACAGGATCTTGGAGTCGTTTGCCAGCAGCAGGAGCTCAGTCAGTGAGAAGCCCAGCCAGAGCGGATTCCCCGCAGTCCCGAGGCTGTAGAGCGACGGCGCGGCGCGCAGGGCTTTGCTCAGGTCGCTCGCGGCGTCTTTGTTTTCGTCGGGGATCATGCTGCATCTTGGCAGGGTTCTCGGCGGACGACTATCAATTCAGCCGCTGAGGTTCCCCGAATCCTGATCCTCAAATCTTCCTTGGTTCGGGGTTACGGGAAATGTAGTCCTGCCGGTCGGGCTAACCGTCGACTGTTACCCAATCGCATTCATCGACGTCGACATCATCGACGGTGAGCGTGACGCGCCACTCGAAGCCCTCCGAGAGGGCGGACACCATGTCCAGTGGCGCGCGCATCGCGACCATGCCATCGGCGAACACAACCCCGTTTGAAAGGTTCTCTTGCCGTGTCTCCGTGTTGTCGAAGACGAAGGTCACGATCTCTTCCCCTCGAGCGAATTGGGTTCCGATGATGTACCCGCCGTTGCCATCGAGTCCGTAAGACAGAACTTGGAGATGAATACGGCCGAAGTCGGCGGCTTGGGCATTGGCCGCGAGGTTGAAGGTCACGAAAAGTAGCCCTTGGCTCGCAATCAGCTGGGTGGTGGTCAAGTCGCCGCCAAGCGATCCGTCACCTTCAACGTCAACGCATTGAGTGTCGAGCACCTCGAGAAGGCCAAGTTCGGGCCCGCCAGTGTCGGGCGACGTCGCGGACGGGTCAGGTTCCACAGTCGGCGAATCGATGCCAGGCCCAGCAGCACACCCCGCAAGCAACATGATGATGAGGAGTGCCCCGATTCGCATGCTGCATTGTGGCAGCATCTGAACTCGGATGCACCCGTTCGCCCGAGCATCGAGTGGGTTTTCCTGGGGTGGGGCCTTTTCTGGTTGAATCGCGGCGACTCGAAAGGATCAGGGCATGGCGAAGGAACCAGTAATCACCAGCGACGCGGGCAAAACCCTCAAACGCGGAGCGATCGGCTGCCTAATCGCACTCGCGGTCCTCATAGGACTCGTCATCTTCAATCTCGCACGGCCATCGGGCGATCCGGGGCCGAGCGGGTATGAAGCGGTCGTTTACTGCGAAAACAAGATCGAGGAGCGCCTTGTGTCACCCTCGTCGGCAGACTTCAAAAGCAGCTTCCAAGGAACAAACCCGTTCACCGTGACGGGGACCGTGGACTCCGAAAACTCGTTCGGCGCGAGTCTCCGGTCCGAGTATCAATGCACGGTTCAGATCCACGAGGACTCTGTGACGGTCACAGTCGACTACCTGCGGTAGAGGCCGAAGAACCGCCCACCAGAGATCCCCGATCGCTAGTGGGTGTCAACCCAGTCTTTGACGACGCAGCACGACGTCACGAAGTCTGTCTCTTCCATGCCGCGCGGCGCGACCGCGATGTGAAGCTGGCGAAACCCTGCAGGCTTGTACAACCGCTCGAAAATCTCTGGGCGCGAGTCGACAACTAGGAACCGCCCTCCGACGTACGAACGGGCGCGCTTGATGACCTCTTTCGCCTCATCCAAGATCACTCCCCCGGGCAACTGATCCCCTGAGTAGTGGTCCGACCGCGCGAGCTCCGCGATGCTGAACGCGCCAGTCTGATCCAGCGAGACATCCCCCATCAGACGCTTTTGGGTGCTGCGCGATGCTCGCGTGAAATCCAGTGACGCCATGCCGACCGTAAAAAAGGCGGGAACATCGATCTCGCCGGCGTCGGATGTGATGAGGACGTAGGTCCTGCTGTGCCCATGCTTCTCCCATCGGTGGACCTCGCTACGCGCGAAGTCCTGGATGTGCGGGGAACGCTCGCACGCGAACACAGACAAGCGGTCTAGCACGCGCCGAGCAAGGTCCTCGTAGCTCCCACTGAGTATCAGCGAGAGAGGAAATACCTCGTAGCTGATCGCTGGCGCTTGAGCGCTAGCCAACGGATCAGCGGGCTCCGTGAGCTCGCACCAGCTCCTGAAGGCTCGAGAGTCGACTAGCGGCATCTCCAGACTCCGGCAGACGCGAGGTGAAGCCTGGCGAAGCGAGAGGCGCGCTGCCTTGCGTCACCATCTCTGCGAGCTGACGCGCACCCTCGTCAGAAAGGACGTAGGGCGAGCCAAGGGCAGACGTAGACATCGCGCATCTCCTCTCGTGTCAGCGGATGTAGCACATTTCTATCACACAGCGAACACTGGTGCCCTGTACTACCAAGACTCCCAGGCGATCGTGTACCGGTGAGCAGACCGCAGCAAGTGCGGAGTAGCGCCACTGTTGCACGTATATTGCACGGTGCCTGCGAACGATAGGGCACGAGTGAGGGACGGCCTCTTGTCGACTATCGTGGCCCAATCAAGAACCCCCACCTGACCAGGGATTTTCTCAGTGCTGGGGTGCCTGGACTCGAACCAAGAACAACTGAACCAGAATCAGCCGTGTTGCCAATTACACCACACCCCACCGGAGCCACCCGGAGGCGGACCGACTGATCACTCTACCGCACCGTCGGGGCCGCCTCGACGCGTGGGAGACCCTCGACGAACGTCAGATCACGACCTCGAGCGTCTTGTATTTCGACGTGTGACCACGGCGGATCGTGACGCGCGACGGCGACACCCCGAAGTGCGCCGCGACGAGCCGTACGACGGCATCGTTGGCCGCCCCCTCAATGGCGCGCTCGCGCACGTACACGATGAGGCCGCCGTCGGCATCCTCTTCGACGAGCGGGCCCTTCGACGAGCCGACCTTCACCTGCACGCTCACCCGTTCCGCCATGGGATGCCTCAGCCGAGGTGTTGCCGGAAGCGTTCGAGTCGCGCGAGAGTCGAGGCTTTGCCGAGGATCTCCATCGACTCGAAGAGCGGTGGGCTGATACGCCGACCCGAAATCGCGGTGCGCAGGGGGCCGAAGGCATCCCGAGGTTTGAGCCCGGCACCCTCGATCAGCTCGGCGCGGAGGGCCTCCTCGATCGCCGCGGTCGAGAAGTCGTCGAGCCGCTCGAGCGCCGCGACCGAGGCTTCGAGGATTCGGCGGGCCTGGTCGGCGTCCTTCGGCAGCGCGTCGGCCTCGAACTTCAGCGCGGCGTCGGCGGTGAACAGGAAGCCCAGCAGCCCGGGGGCTTCCGAGAGCACCGTCATCCGCTCCTGCACGAGCGGCGCGGCCTCGCGAAGGATGGCGGCCTGCTCGGGCGTCGGCGGGTCGGCGACGTACTCCGCCAGGTACGGCACGATACGGGCGGCGAAGTCGGAGGCAGCAAGCATCCGAATGTGGTCGCCGTTGATCGCGTCGGCCTTCTTCTGGTCGAAGCGCGCCGGGTTGGGATTCACGTCGGTGATGTCGAAGGCCTCGACGAGCTCGGGCACCGTGAAGACGTCGCGGTCGGCGGCGATCGACCAGCCGAGCAGGGCGAGGTAGTTGATCAGCCCCTCGGGGATGAAGCCGCGGTCGCGGTGGTGGAACAGGTTCGACTCGGGATCGCGCTTCGAGAGCTTCTTCGCGCCCTCGCCGTAGACGAGCGGCATGTGCGCGAACCGCGGGATGAAGGTCGTGACGCCCGCGTCGATGAGGGCGAGATAGAGGGCGATCTGCCGCGGGGTGGACGAGAGGATGTCTTCCCCGCGGAACACGTGAGTCACGCCCATGAGCG
>CAZCEE010000035.1:0-13808 GCA_964497165.1 uncultured Schumannella sp.
GCGACGCCGCTCGGCGATGCCCCCGCGTGGCTCATCCCGCCCGCCGACGCCGCGCGCGATCGTTGGGCGATCCACGTGCACGGCCGCGCCGTGCGACGCCCCGAGACCCTGCGGGCGGTGCCGATCTTCCGCGAGGTCGGCTTCACCTCACTCGTCGTCTCGTACCGCAACGACCATGAGGCACCGCGCAGCGACGACTTCCGCTACGCGCTCGGCGACCGCGAGTGGCACGATGTCGACGCGGCGATGCAGTACGCGGTGAGCAACGGTGCAAAGCAGATCGTGCTCGTCGGCTGGTCGATGGGCGGGGCGACGGTGTTGCAAGCGCTGACCCGTTCCGCCGTCGGCGATCGGGTGAGCGGCGTCATTCTCGAGTCGCCGGTCGTCGACTGGATCGCTGCGCTCGACTTCCAGGTGAGGCTGCTCCGGTTGCCGGTGTTCGTGCGTTCCTTCGTCATCGTGTTGTTCAAGAGTCGGTGGGGGCGCGTGTTCACGGGCCTCGCTGAACCGCTCGACATCGACAGGCTCGACTTCGTGACGCGGGCGAAAGAGCTCGACCGACCGGTGCTCATCCTGCACAGCGACGACGACGGTTTCGTACCCTCGACCGCGTCCCGGGCCTTGGCGATCGCGCGCCCCGACATCGTCAGCTACGAGGCTTTCGAGGTCGCACGGCACACCAAGCTGTGGAACTACGACCGGGCCCGCTGGGAGGGTGCGATCCGCGACTGGCTCGCGAAACTGCCAGCCACCGCAACTCAGCGGGAGGGCCGCCAGCGCGCGTAGAGCGCGCCCGTCTCGTCGGCCAGCAGTTGCACCAGCTCGAGGTCACGCGGCCCGGGTGCAGCGCCGCCGAACAGCAACTGCGGACGACCGAGGATGCGGGGCACCGTGGTGAGACAGATCTCGTCGACCAAGTCGGCCGCGAGTAGCTGACCGACAAGTCGGGGCCCGCCCTCGCAGACGATGTGCGCCAGCCCCCGATCGCGGAGCGCATCGAGCATGACGTGCAACGGCACCGCGCGGTCACCGTCGACGGCGAAGTACTCGAACGGAGCCGAGAAGGTGCCGCGGGCTCGATCCTCGGCACCCGACGGCCCGACGACCAGGATGCGTCCGGGCTCGATGTCGTCGCGCACGGCTGCGCCGGTGAAGTCACCCGTCGTTGTCAGCACCGTCAGGTGCGTCGACCGCGGTACGAGCTCGCCCTCGGCTCGAAGCGTCGCGGCTCCGACGAGCACGGTATCGCTCACCGAGCGGATGGCTCCGAGAACCGCGCGGTCGGCACCGGAGGTGATTCCGGCGCTCGTGCCCTCGGCATCCATCGTGCCGCCGTCGAGAGTCGCGACCAGATTCACCCGCAGACCGGGCGGTGGGTACAGCGCGGCGATGCGTTCGCGCGCGCCGGGCGCAGCAGTGTCGATCACGTCGCCGGTCGGCGACAGGGACTGGAGGATCACGCCGCGGTCTTCTCGCGCACCTGACGTTTCGTGCGGCCGAGGAGGGCCGACATCCCGCGGATCCGCAGCGGACTCACGGCTTCGGTGAGGCCGAGCGTGAGCGGGTAGTCGTCGGGAACGTCGAGTACCTGTTCCGCGGTCAGCCCGGCGAGGCCCTGCACGAGGATCGAGGCGAAGCCCCGCGTCGTGGGCGCCTCCTTGGGCGCGGTCGCGTGCAGGTGCACGATGCCCCCGCTCTCGGAAGCAGGGTCTACGTCGACGAAGATGAACACCGGCGACTGGCACTCCTCGACCCGCTCGAGCAGGTCGGGATGATCGGCGTACTTCGGCGGCAGCTCCGGGAGCTCGTTCGCGAACTCGAGCAGCAGAACGAGTCGTTCGTGCTGCTCGAGCGCGAGAAAGTCGTCGCGGATGCTCGCGAGCGCTGACGGAAGTTCGAGCTCGCTCACGACATCCAGCTTACGTCGCGGGGACGGCGCCCGGCTCGGTGCCCTTGACGATCGGAACGCGGACGGCGCTGCCCCACTCGGTCCACGAACCGTCGTAGTTGCGCACGCCCTCGAAGCCGAGCAGGTGGGTGAGCACGAACCAGGTGTGGCTCGATCGCTCACCGATTCGGCAGTAGGCGATGACGCTGTCGCCGTCCTTGAGTCCGGCGCCGTCGCGGTAGATCGCGTTCAGCTCGTCGGTCTTCTTGAAGGTGCCGTCGTCGGCGACCGCCTTCGCCCACGGCACGCTCTGAGCGCTGGGGATGTGGCCCGCGCGCAGCGTGCCCTCCTCGGGGTAGGCGGGGGCGGTGGTGCGCTCGCCGGAGTACTCCTCGGGGGAGCGCACGTCGACCAGCGCCCGCTTCGACTGGTCGAGCCCCAGGTGAACGAGCACGTCTTCCTTGAAGGCGCGAAGCTTGGCGTCATCGCGCTCGACGACGGGGTAGTCGGCCGGCGTCGACTTCGTGGTTTCGGTGACGTACGGGCGGCCTTCGGCTTCCCATTTCGCGCGGCCGCCGTCAAGCAGACGCACGTCTTCGTGGCCGAAGAGCGAGAACACCCAGAGGGCGTAAGCGGCCCACCAGTTGTTCTTGTCGCCGTAGATCACGACGGTCGAATCCCGAGAGATGCCCTTGTTCGACAGCAGCTTTGCGAAGCCCGCGCCATCCAGATAGTCGCGCACGACAGGGTCGTTGAGATCGGTGTGCCAGTCAATCTTGACGGCGCCTACGATGTGCCCGGTCTCGTAGAGCAGAACATCCTCGTCGGATTCGACGACGACGAGGCCCGGGGTTCCGAGGTGTTCGGCGAGCCACTCGGTGCTCACGAGGCGCTCGGGGTGGGCGTAGCCGGCGAAGGCGAGGGAGGCGTCGGTCTCGACGGTCATCGATTGCTCCTGCAAGTAGGGTTTGATGCGTTCCCTCTTAGGGTAGGCAGTCGATCCGGTGCGCGCTTACGTGCCGTAAGAGTTCGACACGAAATAGTCCCGATCGAAGGCCCCGCCTGCATCCATGACCGCTTCTTCTGCGTCGCTCCTCGACCGCGCCCCGACGATGTCGGGCGTCGAGATCGTCGCGTCGCTCATCCCCCCGCGCCAGTTCGACGATGCGACGCTCGAGAACTACAGACCCGACCCCGACTACCCCTCGCAAGCCCAGGCCGTCGAGCGCGTGCGAGCTTTCGCTGCGGCCTGGAAAGGTGGCGGAGGAGGGCTGTTCCGCAAGAAGGGCCCGGAACTGAAGCCCGGCCTCTACCTCGACGGCGGCTTCGGAGTGGGCAAGACCCATCTGCTGGCGGCCCTGTGGAAGCTAGCTCCCGGCCGCAAGTACTTCGGCACCTTCATCGAATACACCGCTCTCGTCGGCGCCCTCGGGTACCAGGCGACCGTGAAACTGCTCAGCGGCTCCACGTTCGTCGCAATCGACGAGTTCGAGCTCGACGACCCGGGCGACACGATGATGATGACCCGGTTGCTCGGCGAACTCGCCGAGACGGGCACGCGCATCGCGGCGACCTCGAACACGCCGCCGAACGCGCTCGGCGAAGGCCGGTTCGCGGCGATCGACTTTCTGCGCGAGATTCACGCCCTCGCGGCGCGCTTCGACATCCTGCGCATCGACGGGCTCGACTACCGGCGCCGCGACCTCGAAGGCCACGCCGTCGCGTACGCCGATGATGCAGCGCTCGAGGCGGCCGCAGCAGCCCTTCCCGGCTCGGTCACGATCGACGCCTTCGACGCGGTGCTGCGGCACCTCTCGACCGTGCATCCGTCGCGCTACGTGAAGCTCGTCGACGGGCTGACCGCCGTCGGGCTGCGCGGCGTGCACGTGCTGCACGACCAGACCGACGCTCTGCGCTTCGTCGCCGCCGTCGACCGGCTCTACGACGGCCAGGTGCGCGTACTCGCGACCGGCGTGCCGCTCGACCAGGTGTTCGGCGACGACATGCTCGCCGGCGGCTACCGCAAGAAGTACCTGCGCGCGATCTCGCGGCTCATCGCGCTGACGTCCGGCTCGGCGGAGTAGCGCTTCACACCAGCAGGTAGACCGTCGCCAGGAAAGCCACGATCGAGAGCACGACGGTGTAGGGCAACGCCATCCAGAGCATCTTCATGTACCCGAGCCGGATGACCGGTGCGAGCGCAGAGGTGAGCAGGAACAGGAAGGCGGCCTGCCCGTTCGGCGTCGCGATGCTCGGGATGTTGGTGCCTGTGTTGATCGATATGGCGAGAAGCTCGAACTGTTCCCTCGAGATAGTGCCGGCCTGGAAGGCTTGCTCGACCTCGGTGATGTAGACGGTCGCGACGAACACGTTGTCGCTGATCGCAGAGAACACCCCGGAGGCGATGAAGATGAGGGACAGCTGCCCGGTACCCTCCTGGGCGAGCACCGCGTCGATGACGGGTGTGAACAGACCCTGCTCATGGATGACGGCGACGATCGCGAAGAAGGTGACGAGCAGCGCGGTGAACGGCATCGCCTCCTGGAAGGCCTTGCCGATCGCGTGTTCGTTCGTCACCCCGTTGAACGCGGTCGCGAGCACGATGACCGCCAGGCCGATCAGGCCGACCTCCGCGACGTGGAGGGCGAGGCCGACGACGAGGGCGAGCGCGGTGACAGCCTGCACCAAGAGGCGCGCTTGCTTCTTGGGGGTGCGCGCTTGCTTCTCACGCTCGTCCCAGCGCTCCATGACTTCGCGCACCGACGACGGCAGTTCCGCCCCGTAGCCGAACAGTCGAGTGCGTTCGAGGAGGACGCACACGCCGAGCCCGACGATGAAAACCGGGATCGACACCGGTGCGACGCGGATGAAGAACTCCACGAAGTCCCAACCGAGAGTCTCGCCGATGAGCAGGTTCTGCGGTTCGCCGACAAGCGTGGCGACGCCGCCGAGGGCTGTTCCCACTATCGCGTGCATCATGAGGCTGCGCAGGAACGACCTGAAGGTCTCCAAGTCGCTCTCATGACGCGGCTGAACGAAGCCGTCGTCCTCGTGATCGTGGTCGTCGTCGAAACCGCGCCCCGAGATGAAGCGGTGGTACACGGTGTACAGGCCGGTCGCCACGGCGATGACGACGGCGGCGACGGTGAGCGCGTCGAGGAACGCCGAGAGCACCGCCGACAGCGCACAGAACGTGAGTGCCAGCAGGATCTTCGACTTCACGGCGACGAGCAGCTTCGTGAAGAGCATGAGCAGCAGGTCGCGCATGAAGTAGATGCCGGCGACCATGAACATCAGCAGCAGGATGACCGGGAAGTTCGCCTCGGTCTCGTGGAAGACGCCATCGGGGGAGGCCATCCCGACTGCGACGGCTTCGATCGCGAGCAGCCCGCCCGGCAGCAGGGGGTAACACTTCAGCGCCATCGCGAGGGTGAAGATGAACTCGGCGACGAGCAGCCAACCGCCGACGAACGGATCGATGAGCAGGAACACGAGGGGATTCGCCACCAGGAAGGCGATGATCGTGAGCTTGTACCAGCGCGGGGCGTTGCCGAGGAAGTTGCGCGCGAGCGTGGGGCCGAGAGTTTTCAGCACAGGTCTCCGATTCGTCACGACGCGATCGCGTCGGCCGACCAGACTTCCCGGCGCTCCGTGTCCACCTTATCGGCGCGACTCGAAGCGAATCTGAGGGGCTCCGAAACACGATGTTTACATCGGGATGCCGTGTGTAACGTTCACGAAACATTTACCACGCGCCCCGGTAACCTCACGCCGCCAGACTGTCGGCGTACCCGAGGTAGCAAGTCCCCTCTACGAGCGCGACGGTCCGACGGTGCACTTCTGCAAGCTCCCAGAGAGGTAATTGGTCGAACCAATGGATAGTGGCACTTTTGCATGGGCGGTGACCGCCGGCGCCCTCGTTCTCTTCATGACGCCCGGTCTCGCCTTCTTCTACGGTGGTCTCGTCAAGGCCAAGAGCGTCATCAGCATGATGATGATGAGCTTCGGCTCGATTGCTCTCATCGGTGTCCTGTGGGTCCTGTACGGGTTCAACATGGCGGCCGTTGGTGACGGCGGACCCTTCGCCTTCGCGGGAAACCCCCTGTCGGCGTTCGCGCTCAGCGGTGTCGCCGAGTCGGACCTCGTGCTCGCGTTCTTCGGCGCGACCTTCGCGATCATCACCGTCGCGCTCGTCTCGGGTGCGATCGCTGACCGCGCGAAGTTCGGCTCGTGGCTGATCTTCGCCGGCCTGTTCGCCACCTTCGTCTACTTCCCTGTCGCGGCATGGGTCTGGGGCGGCGGCTGGATCGGCAACCTCGGCGACATCACGGGTCTCGGTGTTGCGGTGCTCGACTACGCCGGTGGTACCGCAGTTCACATCAACGCTGGTGCTGCGGCACTCGCCCTTGCACTCGTGCTCGGCAAGCGCATCGGTTTCGCCAAGGGTGCCCACCAGCCCCACAACCCGCCGTTCGTTCTTCTCGGCGCGGCGATCCTGTGGTTCGGCTGGTTCGGCTTCAACGGTGGCGCTGAGGCGGCCTGGGTCTACGCGGACGGCAGCTACGGCTCGCTCACCGCGGACGGCACGTTCCTCGGCACGATCGTCGTGAACACGTTGGCCGCTCCGGCCGCAGCGGTCCTCAGCTGGCTCATCGTCGAAAAGATCAAGGACGGCAAGGCCACCTCGATCGGTGCCGCATCGGGCGCCGTGACCGGCCTCGTCGCGATCACCCCGGCCTGTGCGTTCCTCGAGCCCGGCTGGGCCATCGTGCTCGGCCTCATCTCGGGTGCCATCTCGGCGCTCGCGATCGAGCTGAAGTTCAAGCTCGGCTTCGATGACTCGCTCGACGTCGTGGGCATCCACCTCGTCGGTGGTCTGGTCGGCACGCTGTTCCTCGGCTTCTTCGCCAAGGGCACCGGCCTGCTCGACAGCGGTTCGTTCGCTCAGCTCGGCGTGCAGGCCATCGCCGCGTTCGGCGTGATGATCTACTCGTTCGTCGTCGCCTTCATCATCGGCTTCGTCATCGAGAAGACGATCGGCTTCCGCGTGAAGAACGAAGACGAGATCGCCGGCATCGACACGGTCGTCCACGGCGAAGAGGGCTACGTCCTCGACTCCAAGTAAGACCGAGTAGTTCCGCGGACATGTCCGCGCGGGGCGCCGTTCCTTCGGGGGCGGCGCCCCGTACATTTGCGCCATGACCTTGCTCTTCGTCGCGATCTCGTTCGCGGCCGGGGCGCTGGCCACTCTCGCGATCTTCCAACTCGTCCGCCCGGTGATCGGCGGACGCATGATCTGGCCGGCGATCGTTGCGGCCGCGCTGACGACTTTCGTCACGACGTCGATTGGGATGCTCACCGACA
Organism: uncultured Schumannella sp.; assembly: GCA_964497165.1. Lineage (GTDB taxonomy): Bacteria > Actinomycetota > Actinomycetes > Actinomycetales > Microbacteriaceae > Pseudolysinimonas_A. Next base: position 7,253 of record CAZCEE010000035.1, read on the forward strand.
TCGCGCGGCTCGACTACCTGTTGGGAATCTCGGCGTTCACCCTCCCGGTGCTGGTTTTGCTCGAGGCTGCCGCGATCGGCTCGGGAGCCGACCGGGTCGCCCGCTGGGTGTTGATGCTCGCCTGGGGTCTGATCGTCTTCCCCGGGGCCGCGCTCATCCCGCTGCTCGTCACCGAGCCATGCCGCTTCAGCGGGTGCGGAATCGTCGACTTTGGCGGGGCGCTTCCACTCTTCGTGTCGTCGGCCGCTTTTGTTCTGCTGGCCTGGTCGCCACCGCAGGCCGTTCCCGTGACTCAGGTGCGGGGGAGCGAAGCGATCGCGGGCGTCCTCGGATTCTGGATCGCATTCGCGCTCTGGCTTGCGAGCCTGGAGGCTGCCCTCGACCCGTACGTGCCGCGCATCCTGCTTGCCGGAGCGATCGGCCCCGCAGCCGGAGCGCTCGGCTGGCTGCTGGTCGACCAGCTCAAGGCGACGGGCCGCCCGTTCACCCGCTCCCTGGGCTTTGGATTCCTCGCCGGTATCGCGGCCACCGCATCCGGCGCCGTGACGGTCTCGTTCCCCTGGTCGGCGGTTGTCGGCGCCCTCGCCGGAATCGTCGCCGGAGTCATCCACGCGGCGAAACCGCTCGCCGTGGCCGGGATCGCGCCTCGGTGGGGCCTCTCGCTTCTCGGCGCGGCAGCGGTCGGGTTCCTAGCGCCGCCGATTTCGGGCGACACCGTCGGCATCCTGTTCAGCGCGCAAGTCGGGGTGCTGTGGACGCCGCTGCTGGCATTTGTGGGGGTCGCCCTGGGCGCCGCGGTGGTCTCGGCACCGGTCTGGGTGCTGCTGCGACGACGGCAGGCCGAATGACGACCCCCGAGCCGATCCGCCGCACCGCCCCACCGCTTGCCGGCCGCGAGATCGCGAGCCAGCGGTGGAGCGACCTCACCTTCCTGCACTGGCGGGTCGACCCCGCCGTCGTCGCGCCCCTGTTGCCTCCGGGGGTCGCTCCTGACATGCACGATGGAGATACCTGGGTGGGTCTCATCCCGTTCCTGCTCGACCGCGCGACGCTGTTCGGTGGCCCGCCGGTGCCCTACTTCGGCCATTTCGTCGAGGTCAACGTGCGGCTCTACGGGGTCGACGCCACAGGGCGACGTGGGGTGGTGTTCCGGTCACTCGAAGCGTCGCGGCTGGCTGCGGTGCTCGCGGCGCGCGCCGTCTTCGGCCTGCCGTACTTCTGGTCGCGCACGACGATGGATGCCGACGCCGGCGTCATCCGCTACCGCTCGCGTCGGCACGGCGGCGGCCCGTCGACCGCCATCGCGGCGAGGCCGGGGGAGCTGCTCGACCCCGATCCGCTCGCCGACTTTCTCACCGCGCGCTGGGGGATGTTCACCGCCCACCGTGGGCGCACCCGGTTTCTGCCCAACGAACACGAACCCTGGCCAGTGAACGCGGCGGAGCTACTCGAGCTCGACGACGAACTCGTCGTAGCCGCGGGGTTGCCCGGCGTGACCGATCGGCCCCCCGACTCGGTGCTGTTCTCACCGGGGGTGCAGACGCGGTTCGGGTGGGAGGTCGGCGGCGCCGACTAGCCTGCCGCCATGACCCAGGATCGCGGCTTCGCCGGATCCTCCGCCTACCGCGAGAGCCTGCGACGGGCCGGTTCGCGTGAGTCCGCCGACTGGCGCAAGGGAGCCGTCGGCGAGAGCATCGTGGGTCGCATGCTCGCGGATGCCGGAGTGCGCACGGTGCACGACCGCCGGGTGCCCGGCAGTGACGCCAACATCGACCACATCGCGATCGCCCCGACCGGCGTCTACGTGATCGACGCGAAGAACTACACCGGCCGGCCGCGGGTCGACAGCTACGCCGGGGGCGACGCGACCGCCCGTCGTCTCTTCATCGGGCGCGACGACCACACCCACCTCGTGCACGCCGTGCGCCGACAGGTGCGGATCGTCGAAGGTGCCCTCGACGATCCTTCGGTGCCGGTTCGCGGCATCCTCTGTTTCGTCGGCGCCGAATGGGAGGTGATCAACGGCTACCTAGTGCACGGAGTGGGAGTGACCTCACCCGACGGGGTCGCCGCGTTGCTCGCCGCTTCCGGGCCGCTCGACGCAGGGCGCGTGGATGCCGTGCATCGCCGGCTGGCCGCTGTTCTCGAGCTGGCTTGAGCCGGTCGGGCACCGCCAGGTTCGCCTGGTCAGGTTTGGCATAGTCGAGCTATGGCAGGTCAACGGCAGCGTCAGTCGCGACTTCAGGGACTGCTGACCGACCTCGGGCGCAAACCGGCTGGTGCGAGCCCTCCCGCTCCGCGGCTGGACACCATGCCCGCCGAAGCTGCGGATCGCGTGCTCGAGCTCTACCGCGCACTCGGCGGCAGTGCCGAGTCGATGGTCGTGTTCCGGCCGGGCGTCTGGGACATCGTGCTCGCGGACGGTTCGCTCGTCGAGCTCGACGAGGAGCAGCACTTCAATCGATACCGCCGCATGTCGCTCGAGCCGGCGTGGGCAGATTCGCTGCCGTGGTCCGCTGACTATCGCCGATACTGCGATGAACACGAACAGGCCAGCCTGCGTAAGGCGAGCCGCGGCGGATACTGGGCGAGCCCGTCGACGGAACGCATGTTCGGCCCCGCCGACCCGCCCGGAACGTTCGGCTCGTCGGGCTCTCCTCGCTGGAAACAGCGCGCCCTCTACGACGCGATGCGGGACGCCCTCGCGGCCGCGGGCGCCGTGCGGTTGTCGCGCGTCGCCGTGTGGGACGAGCTCGGTGACACGACGCTCGCTCACATGCTCGACGGCCGCGTCGAGGCCGACCACGAGGCCTTGGCGGAACTGGTCGCCCTCAGGTCAACCTGACCAATCGGCAGACGGATGCGGTGGTGCCGCCTACAGACAGTGTCTGCGGTCAACAGTCGAATGGTTGTCCTGGAGGCCCACATCGCGTGATCAGCGGCATGCTCGAGTCCGTATGGGGTGCGAACCTAGCAGCGCCACGCCCGGCGTCCTCTAGCCTGACCGCATGGCCTCGCCTGACTTCGCCGCCGCCGCCGCTCGCATCGAGAGCAACCCGCTCGGGCGACTGATGTACGGGCAGCGCGAACTCTTCCACAGCAACCTCCTCGGCTGGTTCTTCGACCTCCTGCCGACTCTCGCGGACGAAGTATTCCTCCCGCTGAGCAAGCCCGGAGTCGGTTCGGCTCGAAGGGTCGAGCGAGAGCGGCAGAACATGGACGTCGTCATGCACTGGCCCGGGCACAAGCCGTTGGTCATCGAGAACAAGGTCTTCTCGATCCCGGGAGCCCAGCAGCTCGAGACCTACGCTCTGGCAGCCGCCGCGTGGCAGGAGGACCCTGCCCTTGTCGTTCTTTCCGTCAGCCGCCCGGACTTCGAACTGAACGACTGGACCTACGTCAGCTACTCCGAGTTCGCTGCGCGACTCGAGCAAGCGCTGCCCGAGGGAGGCCCCTACGAAGTTGAGACCATGCGGCGATACGCCGCGTTGGTGCGCGACCTTCACGATCTCGTCTCCGCGGTTGACGTCCAGTCATCCGACGAGCAGGTGTGGCTCTCTGATGAATTGCTTTCAGCCATCAGTAGTTCCCAGATGCGTGCGGCGCTACACAAGGCTCGCGCTCACAGGGTCGCTCGCGCCCTCAACACTGCGGTCGAACTCGGCGATCCTGCAAAGGGCGGGATGTCCAACTCGACGCCGCTGGTCGAATCGTTCGAGTACGTCAGATCATCGGGCCTTCACTTGCACCTCGGATGGCAGCTCCAGGGCTCGCAACTCCGCCGGGCGGTCGTCCACCACGACCAATCGATCGCCGGTCACAGCGCCGAATCGCGGCGCGCACGTGAAGACGCTAGCCGCGAGCATCCAGAGTTCTTTACCTTCCCGCACCCAGCGCCCCAGCAGCGCTCGGGACGGAAGGAGTTCAACCACTTCGCGCCCAACTTTGTCTACCAGTACGTGAAGGCGGAGTCGCTGACCATCGCCGAGCTAACAGAGATCGCGCGGGCCGTACACGTCGAGATCCAGGCTCTCGCCGATCCCGGTTCCGTCGGCGCGAATGCCGCGACTACGCGCCGGGTCGGCCAGCTCCTCGAGATGCCCGAGCTTGTTACGACGACGGGAAGTCGCCCCGCGCACGCGGTTCGCCGCACGCCCTAGAACCACGCTCCTGGTCGAGGTCGTCAGAGTGGTTGCGGATGGCGCGTCCGAGCTTGATGCACGCCGGGCCCCGGCTGCGGTGGCGGAGTTGGGCCAGGTGGACCGGGGTCGTCTCCAAGACGACCGCGGCCTCCAGCATCCGCGCCCGCCGGCCCCTGAGTTCTGCCATTCTGGCTCTTCAAACCAAAGGCCGGAGGGTCCCGCTTGTCTGACACCACGATCGACGACGACATGGGCGATGAAGCGGATCGCGAAGATGTGGAACGTGAGCGGGAGAGCCTGAGGAGGTTCGCGACGAGCCTTACGCCGGGCGAAATTCAGTCTGGCAACTGGTTCCCGAGGTTGCTCGCTCAGGCGCTGGACTCTTACACGAAGAAGGTCAACTGGGCCTACTTTCAGGAGCGCTACGACGGCGTCCCAGTCGACGCGATCGTCGATCAGCGCATCAAAATGGCAGCTCGATACGCAGCCATCGAGGGCGGGCTTTCCGCGGGCGTCTACACGGGCGCGGTGGTGGCGACTATCGGGACGGCAGGCGGCGCGTCCCCTTTGACGTTGCCGGCGGCCGGAGCAACTTTCGTTGCAGACGTGGCGTTCCTTTCTCAACTTCAACTGCGGCTCGCCTACGACATCTCGGTCTTGTATCGCGTTCCGCTCGATCTGGCCGACCCGGAAGACATGTGGAAGTTGCTGCGTGTCGCCTTCACGATCAAGAGCGGCGAGGTGGTGCGCGAGGGTCTGCTGAAGGCCGTCCCTGCGTTGGTGCGCCCGGTCGTGAAGAAGCTCTATAGCGGTGCCATCCTCACCGCGGCACGTGGGCTTCCGTTCGTTGGCAAGTACCTCCTCCAGCGAAACATCATCAAGGTCGCGACCTTCGTGGGGATCCCGCTTGCCATCGCGCTGAACCGTTGGACAACGCTCATTGCTGGCCGTCATGCACGTGACGTCTTCCGAAATGAAGCGAAGATCGTCGAGCTCTCAGAACGACTCACCGCGCAAACTCGGCACCCGCAACTCATGCTTTGGGTTGCGTGGCTGGTCATCATGGCTGACAGGAAGATCAGTGACAACGAGGCGCTTCTTATGCGGCATCTCGTGTCCCGGGTCCGGGAAGCACACGACATGGTCGATGAGCAACTTGCTCGAGTCGTCGATGTCGACGCTGCCGACGTATGGGGGCGCGTCGAGGCTGAGTCCGATGACCTCAGCGATGTGCTCGAAGCCGCAACCCGAGTGGCGACGGTCGATGGCGAGCTGAACGTCCACGAGCGCGTAGTCCTTGCGGAGCTGCGTGATCGCTGCTCACGCACCTGAAGCGGGCGGGCGGGTTGGCGTGCGACTGGTGCATCACTGATCGACCGTCCCGCACACAACTAGCCCACACTAATCATGGGCTCAGCACTGAACGCAGGGCATCCGCCGACTGATGAGAAGACGCGAGATGCCTGAGATTTCAGGCATCTCGCGTTGGGAAAGAGTGGGCGATACCGGACTCGAACCGATGACCTCTTCCGTGTGAAGGAAGCGCGCTACCAACTGCGCCAATCGCCCGCGACGACAATCCTGCCACATCAGTCAGGTCAGATCGCCCGCTCCCGGAGGTCGCGTAACACGCCCCCGATGGGTTTGGTGGGGGTCGGGGCATCGGCTAGAGTCGAACCCGCACGCGCAAGCGGGCAACGCGGATGTGGCGCAGTGGTAGCGCATCACCTTGCCAAGGTGAGGGTCGCGAGTTCGAATCTCGTCATCCGCTCGAGGGAGAAGTCTCACGGTTCGTCCAGCGATGGACGGCCGCTCACGTGGTGGCGTGGCCGAGAGGCGAGGCAGCGGCCTGCAAAGCCGTCCACACGGGTTCGAATCCCGTCGCCACCTCTCTCATCCGATCCGGCAGCCGGCCGGGAGCGGGCGATTGGCGCAGCGGTAGCGCGCTTCCCTGACACGGAAGAGGTCACTGGTTCGATCCCAGTATCGCCCACAAGCTTCACGAAACCCCTGGCTTGACCAGGGGTTTTCGCGTTTCCGCACCAGGTCGGGTCCGCGGCCGGCGGCCGGCGCGCAAGCCGTTGAGGATCGTCGCGACGTCGATCGCTTCTTGCACGAGCGCGCCGGCGATCGCAGGTAGCACTCCGGTGGTGGCGACGAGCATGAAGACGATGCTCAAACCGATGCCGAGTGCGATGCTCTGGCGGGCGATCCGCACGGTGTTTCGCGCTGTCGCGACGGCTGTTCCGATGCGGCTGATGTCGTCGAGCAGGATGACGACATCCGCTGATTCGCTCGCCGCCGTCGATCCCCGTGCGCCCATCGCCACCCCGACGTCGGCGGCGGCCAGCACAGGTGCGTCGTTGACGCCGTCGCCGACCATGAGTACCGGCCGGTCGGTCATCGCCGCCACG
>CAZCEE010000036.1:0-13770 GCA_964497165.1 uncultured Schumannella sp.
GGTGTCGGCGAACGGACCGTCCTGCACGACCAGCTCACCAGTTGCGAGGCTGACCGTCGTGGTGGCGCTCGACGCGGTGAGCACCTCGGCCGAGACGAGCACACCGGCGGCGTCGAGCGCCTTCGTGTACTCGTCGAAGGCGCGCATGCCCTCGGCGAGCGCCTCGGGGCCGAGATCCTCGGCGGTCATCTCGGGGTAGTGCAGCAGAAGGGCGTAACGCATGGGTTCATCCTCTCGTGTTGTCCGGGGTTGGACACAGTGATGACGAACTCGGGGTCCCTCAATCGACACCCCCCGCGAAGTATCGTGGCGGCATGATCGTCGCCTACTTCATCGCCGCCGGCATCCTCGCGTTCCTCGCCCTCGCGACGGGACTCATGAAGATGGTGCGCCCCAAGGAGAAGCTGCTGACGATGGGCAAGCCGTTCGCCTGGGTCGAAGACTTCACGCCCCGGCAGATCCAGGTGATCGGGGCGATCGAGGTGCTGGGCGCGATTGGCGTGATCCTGCCGATGGCTCTGCGGGTCGTGCCGGTGCTCTCGCCGCTCGCCGCCCTCGGCCTCGCCGCGCTGCAAGCCGGCGCGTTCGTCGTGCACGCCCGTCGCGGGGAGAGGCCCTACCTCAACCTCGTCATCTTCGCGCTCGCCGGCGCCACCGCCGTGCTCGGGTTCTTCGCCCTCGCTGCGGGGTAGCGCACCCGGCGCCACCCCAAGTCCTGGCTACTACTCGGCAACGCCCTCGTCGGTCGGCTGCGAGTCCTCATCAATCACGACCGGAAGACTCACTCCGAACTCGGGCCGCGGAACGAATGCGTCCATCTTGGAAATGTTCGACCTGAACACACGTGGCGAGACCTCGCGGATCAGCTCTATCTCCTTCAACTTCGTGAGGTCTCGGCTGAACAGCCGGTCGCTGGTCGTCGCATAGAGTCGCGCGAGGTTGGTGGTCAGGATGCGTAGGTCCTTGCGCGCCACGTTCGTGTCTTGCGGCATCGCGAGCACCAACTCACGTCGCCGCTTAGCGATGTCGTTTGAGGGTTCTGACGAGAACTTCTCGTGGACGTAGTTGATCCACGCCACCCTCCGCTGCTGCTGTTGGACTTCGGCGATCTGAAGGCGCAGCTCATCTCGAAAGCCGAGAGCGCAATACGCGAGAAACTCCGGGATCTGCATGTCTCGTGAAGCGGCGTCGAGGCGCTGGTAATAGCGGGTCTTCGTCTTGTTGTAGTAGTTAGAGAGAATCCCCGTACTCACCCACGGCACCGTCTGAGAGTGCGCGAGGATGGCGCACTCGACAATCCGAGCCGTTCGGCCGTTGCCATCGCCGAACGGGTGGATCCATGCCACGTACAGGTGAGCGAGAGTCGCCGCGAAGAAGGATCGAAAGAACCGCTCGTCGGTGGATGCGCTGGAACGAGCAGCGACGACCATCTGATTCACCCAGTCGCACATCTTCTCCATGAGGAGTTCGACGTCTTCTGCGGGTGCGCCGCGATAGTTCCCGACGCCGACCGAAACGGTGCGAAACTCTCCCGGTGCGACATGATCTTCGAGCTCGAGGTTCGTCAGCAATGTTCGGTGTTTGTCGAGAATCCATTTTGGCGACAAGCGAAACTCGTCGTCGGCAGTGACTTCAGACCGGATTTCTGTCATCGCCGCAACGACGTTGCGAAGCTCTTGTTCGAGGTACTGCTGAGACTCCGGAAGCCGATGATTCCTGACCAGGATGTCTTCGGCCTGCTCCTCGTTCAGCGTGTTCCCTTCGATTGCAGCCGACGCGAGCGCGCCACGTCGAAGAAAGAGTTCCGACATGTGAAGGGCGACACCAGGCTGAAGCGGGGTGCCGACCAGATGCTGGCATTTCGAGTAGCTCTCGCCAAGGTGGGCCCAGGTCATGTGCCCGAGCTGGCGGGAGTCGAAAATGAACGTCAGCCACGGATGTGTGGCCTCGTAGCGGCGTTGCGTGGGCATAGGCGACGATAACACCTACCTGGATTGTCATGCCTGTTGTCCAAGAAGATGTCCACTCCGAGATCACCGGCGGAACGCTATGCGTACAGGCAAGTGACAAAGCGTACAGCTAGGTACTAGCCTGAACTCATGACAATGGCGTCCGTGAAAGTCCTCGACCCCGACGCGGGATCCCGCTCCGTTGTTGACCGTGCGCTCACCATCCTGGGCACATTCCAGGGCAGCCGCTCCCGGCAGGCGCTCTCCGACATCAGCCGCAACAGCGGTCTGCCGATCGCGACCTGCTACCGCATCGTGCAGCGCCTCGTCGAGTGGGGTGCGCTTGAACGCGACAGCGAGAACCGCTACCGCGTCGGTTTGCGGCTCTGGGAGGTGGCGTCGCGCGCGCCCCGCTCGGTCGGGTTGCAACGCCTCGCCCGCCCGTATCTGCTCGACCTCTACGAGACCACCGGGTACGCGACGCACCTCGCGATCCGCGAAGGCACGGAACTCGTGTCGATCGAGCGTTTCCAGAATCCGCGCCGCGTCATGCGCCGACCCGTCGTCGGCGGTCGCTATCGGATGCACATCACCGCGATCGGGCAGGTGCTGCTCGCGTTCGCGCCGCGCGACATCCAAGAGGCGGTGCTCGCCGACGAGCTGATCGCGTTCACGCCCCACACCTATACCGACCGGGACGTGCTCGACCGCGTGCTCGTCGACATCCGCCGGGTCGGCTACGCCGTCAGCGTTCGGCAGGTCGACATGGTCAACACGGCGGTCGCGGCTCCTGTGCGTGGCGCCGACGGCTCGGTCATCGCGTCGCTGTCCCTCGCCTTCCCGCACGGCGAGGCGGATGTGCAGGGCATGACCCACCTCGTGCGCCTAACTGCGGCGTCGATCTCGCGGGCACTCGCCGCCGCCGGGTTCGGCGACCCGGTGGCCAGCTAGACGAAACCCTCAGGCGTCCGCGGGGTGTACGGCGCCTCGAGCCGGGCGACCTCCTCGGGGGTGAGCCGCAGGTCGACCGCCGCGAGGGCATCGGCGAGGTGTCCGGGCTTCGTGACGCCGATGATCGGTGCCGTGACGACCGGCTTCGCGAACTGCCAGGCGAGCGCCACCTGCGACCGCGTGACCCCGCGATCCGTGGCGATCTCACCGACCGCCGAGACGATCGCACGGTCGGATTCCTCCGCTTGGAGATACAGCTTCTGACCGACTTCGTCGAGCCCGAGCCGGTCGCTCGACGAGCCCCACTCGCGGGCGAGGCGGCCGCGGGCGAGCGGGCTCCAGGCGAGCACGCCGACGCCCGTGTCGGAACAGTAGGGATGCATCTCCCGCTCCTCTTCGCGCATGATCAGGCTGTACTGGTCCTGCATCGACACGAACCGCGTCCAGCCGTTCAAGTCGGCCGCGTGCTGCATCGCGGCGAACTGCCACGCCCACATCGAGGACGCGCCGAGGTAGCGCGCCTTGCCCGCCCTGACGACATCGTGCAACGCCTCCATCGTCTCCTCGATCGGGGTGCGAGGGTCGAAGCGGTGGATTTGGTAGAGGTCGACGTAGTCGGTGCCGAGCCGCGTCAGCGATGCGTCGATCTGCGTCATGATCGCGCCACGGGAGAGACCCCGGTCGTTCGGACCCTTCCCCATCGGCATCGCCAGTTTCGTCGCGACGATCGCCTGGTCGCGCGTCGTGAACTCCCGCAGCATCCGTCCGGTGATCTCCTCGCTCGACCCGAGGGAATAGACGTTCGCGGTATCGAACGTCGTGGTGCCGGCTTCGATCGCCTCGCGGAAGAACGCGCGCGCGTCGTCTTCGGCGAGCGACCAGCCGTGACTGCCCCGCCCGGGCTCGCCGTAGCTCATGCACCCGAGCACGAGGCGCGAGATCGTCAGGCCGGTCGAACCGAGTCGGGTGTACTGCATCGTTCCTCCAGGGTGGAAGCGGGGGCGCTCAGCGCGTGAAAGCGCTCAACCCGGTGATCGCCCGCCCGACGATGAGCGAGTTCATCTCGTGCGTGCCCTCATAGGTGTACACGGCTTCGGCATCCGCGAAGTACCGGGCGAGATCGTTGTCGACCCGGATGCCTTCCGCCCCCGCGATCTCTCGCCCGAGCGCCACGGTCTCGCGCACCCGGGCGGCGGCCCAGGTCTTGGCGAGCGCCGCGACCGCGTCGGTGAGCTGACCCCGGCGCTTGAGCTCGGTCAGGCGCACCGCGAGCGCGAGGGTCGCCGTCGCGTTGCCGAGCATCCTCGTGAGCTTCTCCTGGATGAGCTGGAAGCCGCCGATCGGCCGACCGAACTGCTCGCGCGTGAGGGCATACGCGAGTGCCGCCTCGTAGGCGCCGACCTGCATGCCCGCCGTGTTCCAGCCGATGACGTAGCGCAGCTGCGCGAGGATCGCCGAGACGTCGGCGAAGGAGTCGATGCGCTGCAGCCGCGACGATTCGGGAACCCGCACCTCGTCGAGCACGATGTCGCCGTTGCGCACCATGCGCAGCGCGATCTTGCCGCGGATGTCGGTGATCGCCACTCCGGGCGCCTGGCGGGGCACGACGAAGATCTTCGCGGCGCCGTCGGCGGCATCCTTCGCGACGACGAGCAGCACGTCGGAGATGGCGGCGTTGCCGATCCAGCGCTTGCGGCCGGTGATGCGCCACTCGTCGCCGGTGCGGGTCGCCACCGTCTCCATGCCGCTCGCGACATCCGACCCGTGGTCGGGTTCGGTGAGGGCGAAGCAGCCGGTGAGTTCGAAGGTCGGGATGCGGGGGTCGAGCTCGGCGACCTGCTCCGGTGAACCGCCCTCGCGCACGACGGTGCGGAACATGCCCGTCTGGCCGCCGTAGAGGGTGCCGATCGAGGCGTCGAAACGTTGGAACTCGAAGTGCTTGAAGCCCACGTAATGCGGGTTCGGCTCCCCGTCGGCGTCGAGCAACATCGGGTCGTCTTCAAGCTGCAGGGCCGCGAGTTCGCCTCGCAGGTGCGCGGGGCACTCGGCCGCCTCCCACCAGTCGGCGAGCTGCGGACGGGCCCGATCCTCGAGCAGGTCGCGCAACGACTGCAGTTTGGCCCGTTCGCCGTCGTTCAACAGGTCGTCGTAGTAGCCGAGCAGATCGGTCGGGACGCCGCCCCGGGTCATGTCAACCCGAGCAGCCGAGCCGCGTTGTCCTTGATGATCGCCTGTGTCGCTTCGGGCGGAAACTCGAGCGTCGCGAAGTCGGCGAGCCACCGGTCGGGGGTGAGCGCGGGCAGGTCGGAGCCGAACAGCATCTTGTCATTGAGGTAGCTGCGGGCGGCGCGCACGAGCCCGGGCGAGAAGTACTTCGCCGACCAGCCGGAGAGATCGATCCAGGCGTTGCCCTTGTGGGTGGCCACCGAAAGCGCCTCCTCCTGCCAGGGCACGCTCGGGTGGGCCATGACGATCTGCAGGTCGGGATGCCGCGCCGCGACATCGTCGAGCAGCATCGGATTCGACAGCGAGAGCCGAAACCCCCAGCCCCCCGGCAGTTTGGCCCCCGCGCCGGTCTGCCCGGTGTGCACGATGATCGGCAACCCGAGCTCTTCGATGGCGCCGAACAGCGGGATGTGGGCGGGATCGGCGGGGTCGAAGTTCTGCACCGACGGGTGGAACTTGAACCCGCGCACCCCGAGGGCAGCCTGCCGCTTCGCCTCGTCGACGGCGGCCTCACCCTGCAACGGGTCGACGCTGCCGAACGGGATGAGCACGTCGGCGTTGCGTGCCGCGCCCTCGACGATCTCGTCGACGCTGTTCGGCGCGTGACGCAAGTTGGTCGTCGCGTCGACGGTGAACACGACGGCAGCCATCTGCCGTTCGCGGTAGTACGCGGCGGTCGCGTCGACATCCCGGGGCTTCTCGCTGCTCTTGAAGTACTGCGCGAGGGCCTCGGTGAGTGCGGGCGGCGACGCGGTGCGGCCGGTCGAATCGATCGAGACGTGCACGTGTATGTCGATCGCCCGCAGGCTATCGAGGTCGAGGCCGGTCATGAGGAGGCCATCCCGAGTTCGGCGAGCGCATCCTTCTTGACCCGCGCCAACTCGACCTTGCCGGTCGGGGTGCGCTCCAGGCTCGGCCTCACGAAGACGTGCCGCGGCTTCTTGAAGCCGGCGAGCCGCTCCGCGACGAACGCGAGCAGCTCGGCCACGTCGATCGTCGCGCCGTCGACCGGGGCGACCATCGCGCTCACCGCCTCACCGAACCGCGCGTGCGGCAGGCCGAACACGACGGCGTCGGCGACATCCGGATGATCGAGCAGCGCCTCTTCGACCTCGGCGGGGAACACCTTCTCCCCACCCGTGTTGACGACCGCCGACAGCCGGCCGAGCAACTCGATCGTGCCATCGCCGTTCGCGCGCGCCCAGTCGCCAGGAGCGATGTAGCGGTGCTCGCCGATCTGCAGGAACGTCTCGGCGGTCTTCTGCGGATCTCCGTAGTACCCGCGCGGGAGGACGCCGCGGAAGCCGAGGATGCCGAGCGCCCCGGCGACCGGCTCGATCTCGCGGTGCTCTTCGTCGAGCAGGACGGCGCCGGGCGTGAGCACGAGTTTCGCCGGGAGGTCGCCGACCGCGCGGGTGATGCCGAAGGCGAACGGACCGCCCTCGCTCGCGGCGAGCATGTCGATGATCGTCAGGTCGCCGAGCTCGTGGAGTCGCTTCTTGACGCCGTCGGTGAAGCGCATTCCCGAACTGTAGATCCAGCGCACACTCGGCAGTCCGCCGTGCCGTTCGGCGACGTCGGCCAACGGGAGCGCGAGGGCGTCGCCCGCGACGATGACCCGGGTGACTGCGTTCTCGACGATCAGTCGGTAGGCGTCCTCGACGTCGACGCTCGGGCTCGGCTGCAGCACCACGGTGCCGGCCAGAGCGAGAGTTCCGAGGGTCATCGACTGCGCCGTGCCGTGTAGGAGCGGGCTCATCGGCAGAGTGACGACATCGGGGGTGTCCGAAGCGACGGCGATGGCGACGGCGGCGTCGAGGGTCTCGGGCGGCTCGAGCCCGAGCAGGCCCCACGTCGAGGCGCGCCGCGCGACGAGTAGCGAGTCGAGATCCCAGACGACGGCCTTCGGCGCCCCGGTCGTGCCGCCGGTGTAGAGCCGCAGGTCGGCTCCGGCGGGCGCTGCGGGCGGCATCGAGCCACCCGCACTGACGATGTCGGCGTAGCGGGCCGCTCCGGCGGGCGACTCGCCCCCGTCGTCGACGGAGACGATCTCGAGGTCGAGCCCCGCGGCAGCCTCCGCGGCGACCGCGGCGAACGAGGTCGGAACGACGAAGACCTGGGCGTCCGAGTCGAGTAGCAGCGCGCGGCCCTCGCTCGCCGTGTAGCGGTAATTGATCGCCACCGGGGCGACGCCGACCGAGAAGCAGGCCCACATGAAGGTGAGGAACTCCGGCCGGTTGTAGAGCAGGGTGGCGGCGGCATCCCCGGGTTTCAGCCCCCGCTCCTCGGTGAGGTGTCGTGCGAGCGCGCCGGCCTCGGCCGCGAACCGACCCCAGGTCATCGTGTCGGGCCCTGACACGATCGCGGGTCGGTCGGGAACCTCACGCGCGATGCCCTGCCAGAGGTCGGAGTAGTGAATGCGCTCAGTGGGGATGCGCTCGGCCACGCTCACCCCTCCCGGCCGCTCGGCGGGCCCGACGGCTGCGCCTGAGCAGCGAACTGCGCACGCCACGCGGCGTCGATGCCCGCGGCATCCCACCCGCCGTCAGCGTAGGCGGTGTCGACCACAGCGGGGTGGGAGTACAGGGTGAGCCGGTCCCCGCCGATGCCGAGGGCCTGTCCGGTGACATCCTGCGACTCCGCCGAGGCGAGCCAGACGATGAGCGGTGACACATCCTCGGGGCTGCCGAGAGCCTTGCCGCGACGGATCTCGGCCGGGATCGCTTCGCCAGCGAGGAACCGCTCGTACAGCTCGGTGTACGCCGGAATGGTCGCGGTCATCGGCGACAGCGCGGTCGGGATGACGGCGTTCGCCGTGATCCCGTCGCGCGCGAGTTCGAGCGACCAGGTGCGGGCCATCGCGACCAGACCGGCCTTCACGGCGGCGTAGTTGGTCTGCCCGAAACTGCCGAACTGCCCGGCGGGGGAGCCGATGACGATGATCCGCCCGCCCTCGCCCTGCTCGCGCAGGAAGGTCGCGACGGAGCGACCGGTCGTGAAGGTGCCGCGCAGGTGGGTCGTGACGACGAGATCGAAGTCGTCGTCGGACATCTTCCAGAGCACGCGGTCGCGCAGCACCCCCGCGTTCGCCACGAGCACGTCGACCCGGCCGAAGGCGACGACGGCGTCGGCGACGAGCTGATCGGCGGTCTCGGCCGGCCCGACGGGGCCGATTGAGGCGATCGCCCGCCCACCGCGCGTCGCGATCTGGGCGACGACCTCGGCGGCGGAGTCGGCATCCACGTCGTTCACGACGACCGCGGCGCCCGCGTCGGCGAGGGCGATCGCGTAGGCCCGGCCGAGGCTGCGCCCGGCACCGGTGACGATGACGACGCGCCCATCGAGACGGAGGCCGCCCGGCGTCGCGCTCACCGGTAGTGCCTCAGCACGAGGTCGGCGACGACGGCCGGTTTCGCGGAGCCTTCCACCTCGAAGACGAGGGCGAGCGTCACCTGCCAGCCGCCGTCGACCTCGGTCACGTCGGCGACGGTGCCGCGCACGCGGATGCGGGCCCCCGACGGCACGGGGCTGGGGAAGCGGATCTTGTTGAAGCCGTAGACGATTCCCGTCGACGTTCCCGAGACCCGGTAGATCTCGCGCAGATGGGGCACGACCATGCTGAGGGTCAGCATCCCGTGGGCGATGCGGCCGCCGAAAGGGGAGCGCGCCGCGGCGTCGGCATCCACGTGGATCGGGTTGTCGTCGCCGGAGAGTTGCGCGTAGCGGTCGATGTCGTCCTGCGGGATCGCGCGCCAGGTCGACGGCCCGAACTCGATGCCCGCGAGGCCGCCCACCTCGTCGATCGTGGAAAACGCGGGGGAATTGTCAGTCATGCTCCTGCTTCCGTACCGGGCTTTCGCCCCGTCGTATCTTGACCGGTTGCAGGCTGCCGGCGACGAACGTTTTCGGAGGGTGAAATGCGCGCGGCGACCGCGAAGGCCCCGTGTCATCGTCGAAGCCATGACGGTCGTAACGGCACCCGAGATCGATTCGGACCTCGTGCGCGAGGTTCTCGAGCACTACTGGGAGAAGGAGTGGACCGACGGGCTCCCCGTCGTTCCGGTCACCGAGTCGTACCTCCAGCAGTTCCTCGCGACGGTCGACCGCGACCCCGACGAGGTGCTGTTCACGATCGGGCACCTCAACCGCTCGCTCACCGTGCGGACCGCCGCGATCAACGCCGGGCTCGCCGGCTGCAAGCCTGAATACTTCCCCGTCGTGCTCGCCGCCTGGGAGGCGATCGCGAAGGAACCGCACCCCGCCCGCGGGATCTGGCAGTCGACGACCGGCACCGCGCCGTTCCTGGTCGTCAACGGGCCGGTGCGCGAGAAGCTCGAGATCAACAGCCGCGGCAACATCTTCGGCTCCGGTTTCCGCGCGAACGCGACGATCGGCCGCGCCATCCGTCTCGGCAGCATCAACGTGTTCGGCCTGCACCCGCACAAACTCGACCAGGCGACGCAGGGCAACCCCTCGAAGTACACCGCCGTCATCGGCGAGAACGAGGAGCAGAGCCCGTGGGAGCCGTTCCACGTCGAGCAGGGCTTCGCCGCCACCGACAGCGTCGCGACGATGTTCGTCATCCGCTCCGTCGTGCATATCGAGGCGCGGCACACGATGGTGCCGGAGCAGCTCGCCCTCGACTTCGTGAACACGATCACCCGCAGTGGCGCGCTCATCCACGAGTACACGAGCACGCTGCTCGTGCTCGTTCCAGAGCACGCGGAGCTGTTCGCGAACGCCGGGTGGAGCAAAGACGACCTGCGGAACTTCATCTTCGAGAACGCCACGCGCTCGCGAGCGGAACTCGCTGCCGTCGGCAAGGACGCGCTCTCGACGAAGAGCCGGTGGCGCTTGCCGTCGGATCACCCCGATGCGACGCCCGACACCGCGTCGTCGACCGACACCCCCGACGTCATCCGGGTGCTAAGTCATCCGTCGTCGGTGCAGATCGTCGTCGCCGGTGCGGACAACGCGGGGGTCTCGGCGGTCGTCGAGGTCTTCACGCTCAACCCGCCGCGCCCCATTCCGTACTCGTCGAGTCAGATCGGCAGCTAGGCGAGGCAGGGCCGATCGTGCTCCTCACCGACGACGAGCGTCGCATGCGCGACGGTGCCGAGGGGCGTGCCGTCGCGGCCGCGATGGACCTGCTGATCCGCTACGGCGACGCCCTCGGGGCCGAACGGCTCGTCGACACCCGCAACGTCGCCGGCACGATGACGCAGCCCTCGCCCGCGAAGGCCCAACTCGTGCGGGAGGGTGGCTGGGCGAAGGCGTACGCGGTCATCAACCTCGACTGCGACGACGAACTCGAGATCCCGCGGATGAAGGTGCCCACCTGCCAGTTGCAGCACGGCTTCTCCGACGATGCCGATGGGCTCACCGCCTACCCGAAGCAGTCGATCGAACTGCAAGGCGACGCGGAGTCGTACTTCTCCGAGCGGGGCGTCAACATCCTTGCCACCTGCACGCCGTACCAGGTCGGCAACCTCCCGGTGCGCGGCGAGCACGTCGCCTGGATGGAGTCGTCGGCCGTCGTCTACGCGAACTCGGTGCTCGGCGCCCGCACCAACTGCGAAGGCGGCGCATCGACCGGTGCCGCGGGGCTCACCGGCAAGATCCCGTATTGGGGCAACCACATCACCGAGAACCGGTACGCGACCCACCTGCTGCAAGCCGACGTCGCGATCGACTCGTTCCAGGAGTGGGGGATGTTCGGCTACTTCGTCGGGGAGCAGGTGCTGGAGGCGCGCCCCGCAGTCGTCGGCAACCTCGCCCAGCCCGACCTCACCGACCTCAAACACTTCGGCGCCGCAACCGCGACCTCCGGCGGCGTCGAGATCTACCACATCCCCGGCATCACCCCCGAGGCGCCGACCCTCGAGGCGGCGTTCGGCGGCGCAGCCGTGCCCGAGCCCATCCGCTACGGCGAAGCCGAGCGCCGGTGGGTGTACGAGACCCTCAACGGGCAAGGCGAGAGCACGGATGTCGACTTCGTGCTGCTCGGCTGCCCGCACGCATCCCTCGACCAGCTGGCGCAGATCGCCTATCGACTCGAGGGGCGCCGCCTGCACGACAACACCCAACTCTGGGTGATGACGCCGCGAGCCCTCCGTACGATGGCCGACCGCAACGGCTATACCCGCGCGATCACGCGTGCGGGCGGTCACGTGCTCACCGACTCGTGCCCGGCGATGTCGAAGGCGGCGCCGCCCGGAACGCGGGTGTTCGCCACCGACTCCGCGAAGCAGGCGCACTACCTGCCGGCGATCCTCGGCATCGAAGCCTGGTTCGGCACCCTCGACGAGTGCCTGGATGCCGCGGTCACCGGGCGCTGGACCGGGGAGTTGCGATGACGGTCATGCGGGGCCGCGGCATCGTGCCCGGAGTCGTCGAAGCAGCCGCACTTGTCACGCACGACCCGATCTCGGGCTTCGGCGGAATCGACGTCGCGACCGGGACGATCATCGAGCCCCGTCACGAACTCTTCGGCGTGTGCTTCACCGGAAAGGTGCTCGTCTTTCCCGGGGCGAAGGGTTCGTCGGGGTGGTCGGGGTTCTTCCAGAGCACGCGGCTGATGGGAACGGCTCCCGCCGCGATGGTGTTCGACGTCGTCACGACGAAAGCGGTGCTTGGCGCGATCGTGACGCGCGTGCCGACCGTCGTCGAGGCTTCCCCGCGACCGGGCGACGTCATCCGCACCGGTGATCGGGTGCGCGTGGATGGCGACACGGGGGTCGTGACGGTGCTCGAGCGGGCTCCCGGTGAACCTTGAGCGTTCGGCATTTCATCCAGTAAAAAGTTCCGTTTCCCTATCGGGATAGTCTCGACAGACTCAGCGGAGCCGTTCGCACGCCGCGGACGGATCAATCCGACACAGGAGTC
This sequence comes from uncultured Schumannella sp., assembly GCA_964497165.1. GTDB lineage: Bacteria > Actinomycetota > Actinomycetes > Actinomycetales > Microbacteriaceae > Pseudolysinimonas_A. The sequence continues at coordinate 12,012 of CAZCEE010000036.1, forward strand.
GAAATGATCACAGCAGTGCATGGCACCAGATCTTCCGCGCGGCGATTCCGCATCGCGGCCACCGCACTCGTCGCGGCGGGTTCACTCGCCCTCGCGGGATGCTCCGGCACGACCGCCGAACCGGACGGGGAGGCACCCGCCGACCTCACCGACATCGTCGTCGTCTCGTTCCTGCCCCTTCAGTCCTTCACCTTCACCCCCGAGATGTACGCCTACTCGTCGGGAATCTTCGAGGAGCACGGCCTCGACGTGCAGTTGCAGCCGGTGCAAGGCACTGCGGCCGCCATTCAGACCCTTCTCGGCGGCGCCACCCCGATCACCCGTGTCAGCACCGTCGACGTCATGACCGCGATGGAAGCGGAACAGCCGATCGTCGCTGTCGGCACGATGGCCTACCGCTCGAACCTGCGCGTCATCTCGACCGAAGAGAACCCGATCGAATCCGCTGCCGATATGGAGGGCGCCACGATCGGCCTCGGGTCGATCGGTGGAACGAGCGAGCGGATGCTCAACTTCGCCCTCGACAGCGCTGACGTGCCGCACGACTCGGTCACCCGTCAGGCGGTGCCGGTGACGGCGGCCACCTACGAACTGGTGAAGCAGGGTCAGCTCGACGGCTACGTCGTGAGCCTCGACACCTCGATCGCGATCGTCAACCAGAACGACGACGCCGTCTCTAGCCCCGCGGGTCTCGTCGACGCGCCGGAGCGTCAGGTGTGGATCACCACGCAGTCGAACCTCGAAAACCCCGAGCGGGTCGACCAGATCGAGCGTTTCCTCGCCGCCATCAAGGAGGCGACACAGCAGATCATCGACGACTCGGAGAACGACTTCGCGAACGTGCTCTCGACGCTCCGCGACAGCGGTGACTGGGACTTCGCCGCGCTCGCCGATGACGCGATCGCGATCGAAGCGCTCACCACGTACACGACGGAGACCTGGATCGACTCGACCGGTGCTGTCGGCCTGCTCGAGAACGATGACGAGTACTGGACGACCATCTACGACGCCTACGTTGACGGCGGACTGCTCAAGGGTGGCGCCGACCCGTCGGCGTGGATCACGAGCGACCTCCTGCCCGAATAACCGGGCGACCACTCGACAGGTGGTGGTCCCGCGTGACCCGCGGGACCACCACCTTCCCAGCTACCCCCAACCAGAGAGGCGAAGATGCCCACCATGAGCAAAGGCACTCTGCCCGCATCCACCACGGATACCGCCGCCGCGCTGCCGCGGCTGAAGATCCAGGGCGTGGGGCGCGACTTCGTTACCCGCTCCGGCGTCACCCACGCGGTGGCCGGCGTCGACCTGACCATCGAGCGCGGCGAATTCGTCGCACTGATCGGGCGCTCCGGGTGTGGCAAGACCACGCTGCTGCGCATGATCGGTGGCCTCCTCGCGCCGTCGGCCGGCACGATCGAGGTCGACGGCAACCAGCTGTGGCGCGGTACCCAGGTCGACGAGTCCGCGATCACCAAGCTCGGTTTCGTGTTTCAAGAGAGCAACCTCTTCCCGTGGCTCTCGGTGCTCGACAACATCGCCCTGCCGATGAAACTGCGCGGCGCGAGTAAGGCGGATCGCCGCGCGCGGGCCACCGAACTTTCGGCCCTCGTCGGGCTGACCGGCTTCGCCGGCGCCCCGTGGCCCCCCCTGCTCTCCACCCTGCTCGCGAAGGGTATCGACATCGACCACGCCTGCGGCGGCGTGTGCGCGTGCTCGACCTGCCACGTCATCGTGAAGAAGGGCCTCGACTCGGCCA
>CAZCEE010000037.1:0-13703 GCA_964497165.1 uncultured Schumannella sp.
GGTCGGTCGCGGCCTGCTCGATGAACGCCTGCACGCTCGTCGCGAACGACTCGTACGGGTGGTGCAACAGGATGTCTCCGCGCGCGATCGAGGCAAAGACATCCGGTCGCTCGTTCGGTTCGGTCGGCAGCAGGTTGACGCTCGTCGTCGGCACGTGCCGCGGGTACTTGAGCGCAGGCTTGTCGATGCGCGTCACCTCGAACAGCCCGGAGAGGTCGAGCGGCGCGGGAAGGCGGTAGACCTCCTGCTCGGTGATTTGCAACTCCGACATGAGCAGCCCGAGGGTGACGTCATCCATGTCGTCGGTGATCTCGAGGCGGATCGGCGGGCCGAACCGGCGGCGCTGCAGCTCTTTCTCGAGGGCGTTGATGAGGTTCTCGGCGTCGTCTTCCTCGACCTCGACGTCTTCGTTGCGGGTCACCCGGAACTCGTGGTGCTCGAGCACCTCCATTCCCGGGAACAGTTCCTCGAGGTGGTTGGAGATGAGGTCTTCGAGCGGGATGAAACGCAGCACCCCCGTTCCGTCGTCGGGCAGCTTCACGAAGCGCGGCAGGTTCGTCGGCACCTTGAGGCGCGCGAACTCCTCCTTGCCGGTCTTCGGGTTGCGCACCCGGATCGAGAGGTTCAGCGAGAGTCCGGAGATGTACGGGAACGGGTGCGCCGGATCGACTGCGAGCGGCATGAGCACCGGGAAGATCTGCCCCGAAAAGGTCTCGTCGAGGGCGACGCGATCCCGTTCGTCGAGGTCGCTCCAGTGCTCGACATGAATGCCGGCCTCGTCGAGCGCGGGCTTCAGAGCCTGGAAGGTGTGCGCGTGGCGCTCCTGAAGTTCATGGGCACGTCGGCCGATGTCGGCGAGCACGTCGAGTGGTGCCCGCCCGATGTTCGTCGGCACGGCGATTCCGGTCGCGATGCGGCGCTTCAGCCCCGCGACGCGCACCATGAAGAACTCGTCGAGATTGCTCGCGAAGATGGCGAGGAAGTTGGCGCGCTCGAGCAGGGGCATAGCGTCGTCCTCGGCGAGTTCGAGTACGCGCTGGTTGAACGCGAGCCAGGAGAGCTCGCGGTCGAGAAAGCGGTCGCCGGGCAGTTCGCTGTCGTCGATGAAGACCGGCTCGTCGTCGTAGTCGTCGAGTAGATCAGCGGCGAGCGTGGCGTCGCCGAGCGGGCTGTCCTCCATCCGCCCATCATTCCAGGGTCCGCGTGAACGGCGGATTAACGGGTCAGGAGAGGGCGGAACCGCGCTGCGGGTGCTTTCCGTTTTCAGGAGATGTTGGGGATGGTGAGGAAGGTGTCAACTCCCGGCGTCACAGGACTCACTTCCGTAGACATCCGCCCCAACGATTCCTGAAAACGGAAAGCGGTGAGGCGGGGAGAGACGGGCCGGGAGGGGCGTCAGGAGACGGGGGCGAGCCGGTCTTCGTCTTCGTAGACGTTGAAGCGGTAGCCGACGTTGCGCACGGTGCCGATGAGCGACTCGAGGTCGCCGAGCTTCGCGCGCAGGCGCCGCACGTGCACGTCGACCGTGCGGGTGCCGCCGAAGTAGTCGTAGCCCCACACTTCGCTCAGCAGCTGCTCGCGGGTGAAGACACGCGACGGGTGGGTCGCGAAGAAGCGCAGCAACTCGAACTCCTTGAAGGTGAGGTCGAGCGGGCGACCGTGCACCTTCGCCGAATACGACGCCTCGTCGATGACGACGCCCGACGCCTGAATCTTGGAACCGGTCTTCTCCATCGCGAGGCGTCCGATGACCAGCCGCACGCGGGCATCCACCTCGGCAGGCCCCGCGGTCTCCAGGATGACGTCGTCGACACCCCAGTCGGCGGAGACGGCGGTCAGCCCGCCCTCGGTGAGCACGAGCACGAGCGGCACCGTGACACCCGTCGTGTTGAGGATCTTGCACAGCGACTTCGCGCTCGCCAGGTCTTGCCGGGCGTCGACGAAGATGAGGTCGGCGGTCGGCGCGTTGATCAGCGACGCCGGTTCGGCAGGGATCGAACGGGTGCGGTGGGAGAGCAGTCCGAGGGCGGGCAGAACCTCACCGTCGACCGCTGAGGTCAAGATGAGTAACTGAGCCACGCGGGAGTCCTCCAAAACGCCTACCCGACAGTGTACGGACACCTACGATTGACTCGTGTCCGCGTACTCCCGCAGCGTCCCGCCCGTGTGGCTCGTCGCGCTCGCCGGGGGGGTAGCCGTTGGGGTCTTCGCGGGGGCGCAGTTTCTCACCTGGATCCCCGTCGTCGCGGCCGCCGCCGTGTTGCTGACCTTCGTGATCCAACTCTCGCTACAGCGCAAAGAGGGCCTCGTCAACCGCATCATCGCGAGTGTCGGCGGGGTGCTCGTCATCCTGGCGATCGCGACGGGGCTGCTCATCCTGCTCTACCCCGCTTCGCTCGATAGGCTTGTCGCATGATGCTCGCCCTGGAACTCTTCTTCATCGGACTTCTCGGGCTCGCAGTACTCGCGATCGGTTTCGTGTCGCTCGTAGTGCTCTACAACCTCTTCCGCGGCCAGCGCTAGAACCGACGGGAGTCGCGATGTTCGACATCGACGTTTCCCTGCCGGCGGAGATCGTTCCGCTGTCGTGGCTGCTCGGCGTCTGGGAAGGTACGGGCGTCATCGCCTACCGGGTCGGCGACGACGTGCGCGAGCACGAATTCGGTCAACGGGTCGCGTTCACCCAGGATGGCGGACCGCACGTGCAGTACGCCTGCTCGACCTGGCTGCTCGGCGGCGACGCCGACGCTCACCGCATCCTGTTCTCGGAGATCGGCTACTGGCGGCTCAGCCGTCCCCTGGGCGTGGCAGACCCGGGTCCCGGGATGTTGCCGGGCGTCGGCGACCAGGTGTTCACGACCGCCGATGCGGTCGAAACACTACGTAACGCGGCGGGATCGTTCGACCTCGAGGTGTCGATCCTCCAACCAGGCGGGGTGAGTGAGCTGTACCTCGGCACGGTCGACGGGCCCCGCATCGACCTCGGCACCGACGCCGTCGTGCGCTCGTCGACCGCTAAGGAGTATGCCGCCGCGACCCGGCTCTACGGGCTCGTCGACGACCACCTGCTCTGGGCCTGGGACATCGCCGCCCTCGGGCAAGATCTCCGCACGCATGCATCCGGAAGGTTGGCAAAAGTTGACTAGGTTCACAGAGCGGGAGGGCGCCGTCGGCGACCCACCCCAGCACTACGGGTCGCCGCTCGCCGAGCAGCGTGAACTCGCTGCCGGGAATGCGATCGTCGACCTTTCCGATCGGGATGTCGTCACCGTCAGTGGCCCGGACCGGCTCACCTGGCTCGACTCCCTGCTGTCGCAGAGCCTGGCCCGGCTGGCGCCAGGGGAGTCCGCCGAGGCGCTGCTGCTCGATCCGAGTGGCCGTATCGAGTACGCGGCGCGGATCGTCGACGACGGCGACACGGCGTGGCTGCTGATGGACGCCGGCACCGGGGCGGGTTTGGCAGCGTTCCTCAATCGGATGCGATTCATGCTGCGCGTCGAGGTCGCCGACCGATCTGCCGAGTTTGCGACGATCGGCACTCTAGGCGTACCAGTCGACGGTGCTGTCACCTGGCGCGACCCGTGGGGCGCGGTCGCCGCCGGCGGCCACCAGTACGCGACGGTGCCGGAGCACCCCGGATCCGCCTGGACGTACTCCGAGACGCTCGTGCTGCGCGACTCGCTCGACGCGCTCGCCGATCGACCGGCCGCCGGCATCCTCGCGCTCGAGGCGCTGCGGATCGCGGCCTGGCGTCCGCGCGCGGCGACCGAACTCGACGCGACGGCGATCCCCCACGAGTTCGATTGGATGCGCTCGGCCGTGCACCTGGCGAAGGGGTGCTACCGCGGGCAGGAGACGGTTGCGAAGGTGCACAACCTCGGGCATCCGCCTCGCCGCCTTGTCATGCTGCACCTCGACGGATCCGACAACGTCGCGGTCGCGGCCGGTGACGAGGTGCGGGCGGGCGAGAATGTCGTGGGCCGAGTCACCGCCGCCGCGTCGCATTTCGAGCTCGGCCCGATCGCGCTCGCCGTCGTGCGGCGGGCGACCGATCCTGCTGCGACGCTGACGGTAACCGGCGCTGACGGTGTCGTCGCCGCGACCCAGGAGGTCATCGTGCCGACCGACGCCGGCGCGGAAGCCGACGTGCCCCGGCTTCCGCGGCTCGGAGCGGTGCGGCGGAACGGATGACCGCGCCCGACGACGGCGCCCTCCGCCGACTCGAGCGGCGGATCGCGGTGTGGGCGCGCATTCGGGATGGGGGAGCCCGCGTTGTCGGGTCGCTGCCCGCGATCATCCAGATCATCGTCGCCGTCGTGATCGCGTACGCGATCACGCACTGGCTGCTCGGCCATCAGTACCCGATGCTGGCGGTGACGGTGACGATCACCTCGCTCGGTCTCACCCGCGACGCGCGTCCGCGCCGCGTTGCCGAGAGTCTGCTCGGCATCGCCGTCGGCGTCGCGGTGAGCGAGTCGATCGCGCTGCTGGTCGGCAGCGGCGTTTGGCAGCTCGCGATCGTGCTTCTCGTCGTCTTCGTCGTCGGGCGTTTCGTCTCCCCGAACCCGCAGTTCGCTGTCGCGTCCGCGATTCCGTCCGCGATCGTGATGCTGTTGCCCGCTGGGGACGGTCCGTTCGGTCGCACCCTCGACGCCGTCATCGCGGGCGTCGTCGCCCTGCTCGTGACCGCTCTCATCCCGCGCGACCCGGGCCGCACGGCGGCGCGCGACCGGCTGGCGATCTTCGCAGTGCTCACCGAGTCGACGGAGTCGATCGCCCGCTCGCTGCGCGACGCCGATGAGGCGGCGGGCGATCTCGCCCTCTCCCGCCTGCGCAGGGCAGCGCCGCTGTTCGAGGCGTGGAAGCAGTCGCTCGACACCGCGATCGCCGTCGCGCGCATTTCGCCGTTCCTGCGTGGACGGCTGCCCGAACTGCGTCGCAACACGCGAGCCGTCGACGCGGTCGACTTCGCGACGCGGCATCTGCGCCTGATCGCCCGGCGCTGCTCCTACCTCGTGCGCGACCGCATCCCGCGCCCGGGCCTCGCCGATGCGCTCACGACTGTCGCGACCGGCGTGCGGATGCTCGGTGAGGAGCTTCAGGATCCGCAGGCTGCCGGCGCCGCGCGCTCCGTGCTCACCGACCTCGCTCGGCGGCTCGACCCGGTCACACTGATGCCGGGCGCCGGTCTCGCCGACGCATCCGCGCTGCTGCTGCTGCGTCCGCTCGTCGTCGACCTGCTCGTCGGCACCGGCATGCCCCACGACGAGGCCCGCGACCTGCTGCCTCCGATCTAGCCTCCCGGTCTAGTTGGGGGCGACGGCATCCCAGTCGAGCGTCAGCTCGCCGAGACGCCAGCGCGCTCGCGTGCCGCGCACCGGCCAGCCTGCCTCGCGCAGGGACTCGACGACGGCCAGCCAGCGCTGTGTCGGCCCGTAGACCCCGAGCGGAGCGTGTGTCGCCCACAACCGGTCGAGAAGCGTGAGCAGATCGTGGATGCGCTCGCCCCCGACATTGCGGTGGATGAGGGCCTTCGGCAGCCGTTCGGCGACCACCGAAGGCGCCTCAAGGCCGGCCAGCCGTAGCGAGACCGTGAATGTGCGCGGACCCTCCGGCGCGAAACCCACCCACGATGCGACGCGACCGATCTCGTCGCAGGTGCCCTCGACGAGCAGCCCGCCCGGCTGCAGCCGCACACACATCGTCGCCCACGCCTCGGCGACCTCCGACTCGTCGTACTGGCGCAGCACGTTCAGCGCGCGGATGATCGCAGGCTGTCGCCCTCCGGGCAGTGGCACCTCAAAGCCGCCCAGCCGGAACTGCACGCCGTCCCGCGTTGCGGCGGACGCCATCCGCACCCGTTCCGGGTCGATCTCGATGCCGATGACGCTCACGTCGGGTCGCACCGACGCGAGCCGGTCGCGCAACTCGAGGGTCGTCGTGGCGCTCGCCCCATAACCGAGGTCGACGACGAGCGGGTCGTCGGTGGTGCGGATGACGGGCTGCGCGGCGATCCAGCGGTCGACCCGGCGCAGGCGGTTCACGTTCGTCGTGCCGCGGGTGATGCGGCCGACCGGACGATCCATGCCGCCCATTCTCGTAGGCTGGAGCGCATGTCGACGCTCATCCTGCTCCGCCACGGCAACTCCGACTGGAACCAGAAGAACCTGTTCACCGGTTGGGTCGATGTGCGGCTCTCCGAGCAGGGCGTCACCGAAGCCAAGCGCGCGGGAGAGTTGCTCGCCGAGTCGGGGCTCACGCCCGAGATCCAGTACACGAGCGTGCTCACCCGGGCGATCCAGACCGCCTACCTCGCACTGGAAGTGGCCGACCGCCTGTGGATTCCGGTGAAGCGGTCGTGGCGGCTCAACGAGCGCCACTACGGCTCGCTGCAGGGGCTCGACAAGGCCGAGACGCTCGCGAAGTACGGCGAAGAGCAGTTCATGACCTGGCGCCGCTCCTTCGACGTGCCGCCGCCCCCGCTCGCCGACGACGCCGAATGGTCGCAGTTCGGCGACGAACGGTACGCCGACATCCCGGATGCCGACTTCCCGCGCACCGAGAGTCTGAAGCTCGTGATCGATCGGATGCTGCCCTACTGGGAATCGGACATCACGAAGGATCTCGCGGCGGGCAAGACGGTGCTCGTCACGGCCCACGGCAACTCGCTGCGCGCCCTCGTGAAGCACCTCGACGACATCCCCGACGACGAGATCGCGGAACTCAACATCCCGACCGGAATTCCGCTCGTCTACGAACTGGATGACGCCTTCCGCCCGACCGCGTCCTCGCGGTACCTCGACCCCGAAGCCGCCGCCGCCGGGGCCGCCGCCGTCGCGGCTCAAGGCAAGAAGTAGCGAGGCCCTTAGTCGGCGCTGGCTGCGGGCAGCCGGGAGACCCACGCCGCGACCTCGGCCCGCCGGTTGACGCCGAGCTTCGCCAGGATGTGCTCGACGTGCGAGGACGCGGTCTTGGGGGCAATGACGAGTCGCTCGGCGATCTCCCGGTTGGTCGCACCGTCGGCGATGAGGCGCGCCACTTCGAACTCCCGAGCGGTGAGCGGGCCTGCCGACTCTCCCGACTCGGCGTCGAGGCGCACGCCGTCGGCGAGTCGGACGAGCAGGGCGGCGCCCGCCTCGTCGGCGCGCCGTCGGGCTTCGGCCACGAATCGAGCCGCCTCGCCTGGCCGCCGAGCGCGTACCGCGCACCGGGCGAGGTCGAGGAGGCCTTGTACTCCCTCCCACAGTCGCGCGCGCGCCGTCCAGGCATCCGTGGCCTCCCTGAGGAGGGGTCGCGCGACCGTGCTGCGGCCCTCGGCGAGCGCGAGCACGCCTTCCGCGTGGGTGAGGGCGGGAAGGGTGCCCGGGATGCCGCGTAGCTCGAGCAGCACGCGGCATCGGACCAGCCACTCGCGGGCACCGTCGGGGTCGTGCACGGCGAGGCGCGCGCGTACTCCGGTGAGCACGAAGGGGAACAGATATGCGGCGTCCTCGACGGCGGCGGACTGCTCGTAGCCCTCCTCCGTGAGCCGCACGGCGTGTGCCGGGTCACCTCCGTGCAGAGCCCCCTCCGCCAGACCCCACAGGGCCGGACTGATGCGCTGGAGCTCGCCCATCCCCCGACCCAACTTGAGCGAGCGGTCGAGGTGCTGCCGGGCCTCATCGAGGTGATCGCGTGCGAGGTCGATATAGCCGAGGGTCTTGTGCGCGTCGATTTCGGTCGTGATGCCGCGTCCGTCGGCGAGGGCGCGCAGGGCGTCGCGTTCCGCTTCCGCCGAGCCGGTCGCCCAGCGGACATGCGCGCGGTGCGCCCTCAAATAGTGGTGGTCGTTCCAACGTTCCGTCGCGGCGGTGAACTCCAGCCCTTCGTCGAGCCAGGTGCGAGCACGCTCATATTCGACGAGCACCGATGCTGACGTCGCGAGCATCCGCCGCGCTCGCGCCGCAGCCGCCTCGAAGGTCGTGCCTGCCTCGTGGATCACCCCCTCGAGAAGGTCCCAGCCCTCATTCCGGCCTGCGAACACCTGAACGGCACCGAGTGTCGCCTGCACATCGAGCCGGGCCGCCGTGTCGGACTCCCCGTGGAGCCGGGAGAGGGCGGCCTGTGCGGACTCGATCGAGAGGTCCAGCTGCCGCGAAAGCATGTAGGCGGCCGCCTCGGCGCCGAGCAGCCGCCCCCAGGCAGCGTCGCTCCCGCCTCCCGGGGCCGCCTTGAGCCACTCCCCGGCTTCGCGGGCGAGTGCGACACGGTGGTCGAGGTCGTCGCCGAGCAGGTGTCGGGTCGCCATGAGGTGCGCGGTGCGGGACGCGGCGGCGTCGGCATTCCCCGCTCGCCGGGATAACGCAATCGACTGTGCGAACAGCTGTGCCGCTCCCGAGGCGTCGTCGATCGACAGCAGCTCGAGCGCTCCGTATGCGCTCAGGTCCGCGAGCGTTGCAGGCGGGGTGTCGGGTGGGGCGGTGTTCAGCGCACGCGCGAACAGCTCGGCGGCCTCCCGGTGCGCCGAAATGCGCGCCGCGTCCTCGGCGGCCGCGACCGCGTGCGGGAAGGCACGCTCCGGAAGTTGCGCGAGCTCGAACTGCTCGGAGAGGTAGGAGGGGCGGATGCCGGCGCGCTCCGAGGCCTCCGCGACGGCGGCGTGCATCCGACGGCGCTGGGGGAGCGGGATGCTGTCGTAGAGCGCGTCGCGCAGCAGGGCATGCCGGAAGTCGAACTTGGTCTCGGACAGCCGGACGAGCAGATGATGGTCGCAGAGCTCGCGCAGCCCGGAATCGACGGGGTCGGCGGAGCGCTCCATGATGTCGACGAGCAGGTCGAACTCGAACGAGCAGCCGATGACGGCTGCGGCGTCGGCGACACTGCGCGAGTCGGCCCCGAGTCGCGCGCTCCGGTCGCGTACCGCCTCCGCGATCGTGTCGGGCACGCCGCGGGAACCTCCCGCGGCGATCAGTTCCTCGATGTAGAGGGGGATGCCGTTGCTGCGTTCCATGAGCTCGTCGACGAATGTCGACGGCGGCACCTCGCCGAGCAACGCCTCCGCGAGACGCACCGTGCCGCCGCGCCCCAGCCGCGCGAGTGGCGTCTCCTCGGCGAACCGCTGACCGAGCACGCGACTGCGCCACGACGCGAGCGCCGAGCCGCTGCGGAGCTCGTCGCTGCGGTAGGTCGCGACGACGAGGCTGCGGCCGTGGCGGACGAGCGGTGCGAGTCGACCGAGAACGTCGAGGCTGAGCTCGTCGGCCCAGTGGAGATCCTCGATGAGGAGCAGACACGGCTCCTCGACGAGGAGCCCGAAGACGAGGTCGGCGAGGTCGGAGGCGAGCATCCGGTAGCGACGCGCGGCGTCTCGGTCGGATTCGGCCACCCGCAGGCGGGCGAGGATGTCGTCGCCGGCAGCGGCGCGACGCTCCTGCCGGAGCGCACGCGCCAAGTCGACGAGTACCGCACCGGGGAACTCGGCATCCCGCGGCCAGGCGCGCGTCGTGAGCACCGGCACTCCGTCGAGGAGTTGGGCGATCTCATCCAGCATCCGGGACTTGCCGATGCCCGCCTCGCCGGCGATGAGCAGGAACTGGCCGGAGCCAGCGGTCGCTTCAGTCCAGCGCCGGGCGGCGAGGGCCAGCACATCCTCGCGGCCCACCAGCGGGGCGCGGACGCGCGCGACGGGGAGATCTCGGGTCACGACGAGAGCCTAGGATCGGGCGCTCTCCGGCGACATAGGTCGGTCGACCGATGTTGGCGTCGGGGGTGGCGCGGGAGCCTGGCGATACCGATGAAAGGAGCGTCCCATGGCGCGATTCATGGATGTCCACGACGGATTCGTGGGTGTTACCAAAGAAGAACTCGAAGCAGCGCACGACCGCGATCTCGCGATCGAAGGCGAGGAGGGCGTGCATTTCGAGCACGCGTGGCTCGACCGCGATGCTGGGAAGGTCTTCTGCTTGTCGACCGCTCCGTCGAAGGAGGCCGTGATGCGCATCCACGAGCGCGCCGGTCATCCGACGGCGCAGGTGTACGAGCTGGCGGTCGAGGTATGACGGCGGTCGGCGCCGAAGGCGCGTACGAGCGTGCGGGGCGTGTCGCAACGCATCGAGCACGTGCGGCCAGGATCGCCGAACTGCGCGAACTCGCCGAACTCGACGTTCTGCGAATGTGGGCCGGTTTCGCCGAACACGCACCGCGCTGACGCGAGGCGCGACTAACTGTCGGTCGGGATCCAGTCGCCGGTCGCGAGGTATTGCACCTTCTTGGCGATCGAGACGGCGTGGTCGGCGAAGCGCTCGTGGTAGCGGGAGGCGAGGGTCGCGTCGACGGTGTCCACCGCCTCGCCCTTCCAGCTTTCGCCGAGCACCGTGTCGAACACCGAGAGGTGGAGGGCGTCGACCTTGTCGTCTTCGTTGCGGATCGCCTCGGCGATCGCGGTGTCCTGGGTGCGCAACAGCTCGGTCAGCATCCGGGCGATCTGGACGTCGAGCCGACCCATCTCGACGAAGGTCGGGCGAAGCTTCTTCGGCACGACCTTCTCGGGGAAGCGGTAGCGCGCGAGTTGCGCGATGTGGGTCGACATGTCGCCCATGCGCTCGAGCGATGCACTGATGCGCAGCGCGCTCACGACGATGCGCAGGTCACGCGCAACCGGCTGCTGCCGAGCCAGGATCTGGATGGCGAGCTCGTCGAGTTCGTAGGCGGCGGCGTCGATCTTGTCATCTTCGGCGATGACGGTTTCGGCGAGGGTGACGTTCGACTCGTTGAACGCCTGCGTCGCCTTCTCGATCGACTCGGTCACGAGGGACGCGATCTCGACCAGCCGGTCCTGCACCTCTCGCAGCTCCTGCTGGAACACCTCGCGCATCGCGCACGTCCTCTCGTTTCGCGGGCAGCATCGAACCGCCCGAACGCAGGCCACGCTGCCCGCAACAGGTTAACGCCCGGTGTCGGACGCCTGAACTTTCCGCGGCCGGAGCCCGGATCACGGGGAGTCCGCCCGATGGTGGGTTCCCCGTGCGCCCTAATCTAGTCGCATGGACCAGGCCTGGCTCGTGCCGGTCGCGATCGCGTTCGGATTCCTGCTCGGGGTCGGCTCGGCTGCCGCGATCGTGGCGGCGCACCGACGCGGGCAACGGGCGGTCGCCGTCATCACGCCGACCGTTCCCGAAGGGGCGGATGAGGTCATCGACTCGCTGGAGTCCGCAGGCATCGTGCTCGACGCCTCGAACAACGTGCTCAAAGCCTCGACGGGTGCGCTCGCATTCGGCCTCGTGTGGAACCAGGCGCTCATGCATCCCGAACTCGTGGCACTCGTTGACCAAGTGCGCCGCGATGGTGAGCCGATCGGGAAGGAACTGCACCTCTCGCGAGGACCATTCGGCGAAGCATCCATCTACGTCTTCGTGCGCGTGGCGCGACTCGGGACGCGGTTCGTACTCATTCTCGCCGAAGACCGCACCGAGTCGTATCGCCTCGAAGAGGTGCGCCGCGACTTCGTGGCGAACGTGAGTCACGAGCTGAAGACTCCCATCGGGGCGGTCAGCCTCCTCGCCGAGGCGCTGGAGCAGGCGTCGAAAGAACCGGATGAGGTCAAGCGTTTCGCCAAGCGCCTCTCGATCGAGGCCGAGCGGCTTGCGCGCATCAGCCACGAGATCATCGAACTGAGCCGCCTGCAAGCCTCCGACGTGCTTCACGAGGCCGTCGTCGTCGACGTCGACGACGTCATCGCGCAAGCCCTCGACCGCAACCGTGTCGCCGCAGAGAAGCACGGGATCTCGCTCGTGTCGGGTGGCGATGCCGGCGCCGAGGTGTTCGGCGACTCCGATCTGCTCGTCACCGCGGTGCACAACCTCATCGCCAACGCCATCCAGTACTCGCCCGACAACTCCCGCGTCGGGATCGGCGTCAGTCACGCCGACGGCGTCGTCGAGATCGCGGTGACAGACCAGGGCGTCGGCATCCCGGAGGCGGAGCGCGACCGGGTGTTCGAGCGCTTCTTCCGCGTCGACTCCGCTCGCAGTCGCAACACCGGCGGCACCGGCCTCGGCCTCGCGATCGTCAAACACGTCGTGCAGAACCACGGCGGTGACGTGCGGGTGTGGTCGCATGCCGGCAGTGGTTCGACGTTCACCATCCGCCTACCCGAGGCTGCCAGTTCACCGGCCGCCGCCCTCACCCTCGGAGCTACCACGTGACACGCATCCTCATCGTCGAAGACGAGCCCTCCCTCTCGGAGCCGCTCTCGTTCCTGCTGCGAAAAGAGGGATACGACACCGAGATCGCCGACGACGGCCGGGTCGCGCTCGCCGCATTCGATCGTGCGGGGGCCGATCTGGTGTTGCTCGACCTCATGCTGCCGGGGCTCTCCGGCACCGAGGTGTGCCGCGAGCTGCGGTCGCGGTCGACGGTGCCGATCATCATGCTGACCGCGAAGGACAGCGAAGTGGATATCGTCGTCGGGCTGGAGCTCGGCGCCGACGACTACGTGACGAAGCCCTACTCGTCGCGCGAGCTGCTCGCCCGCATCCGTGCCGTGCTGCGCCGCCACACCGAGGTCGCCGACGATGAGCACGGCGTCGTCGAAGCCGGCACCGTGCGCATGGACACCGAGCGGCACTCGGTCTCGGTGCGCGGCAACGAGGTGGCGATGCCCCTCAAGGAGTTCGAGTTGCTCGAGCTGCTCATGCGCAACGCCGGACGAGTACTCACCCGCGGGCAACTCATCGACCGGGTCTGGGGGTCGGACTACTTCGGCGATACGAAGACCCTCGACGTGCACATCAAGCGCATCCGCTCGAAGATCGAAGACGAGCCGTCGGAGCCAAAGCTGCTGCTCACCGTGCGCGGCCTCGGCTACCGCTTCGAGGGGTAGCTGGGTTCCCGGCGCCGAAGCGGGCGTGCGCGGACATTCCGGGCCGCCGCGGTCGCCCGCAGTGGCCGCGCTCGCCCGCGCTACGAGGCGGGAGTTTCCGTGGGCTCGGGGGTCGCGGTGACCGTCGGAATCGGTGTGGGAGTCGGGGTCGGCAGGAGGCCGTCGTACTCGCCGAGTGCAGCGTCGAGAACGGGCACGTCGATCTGCTTGCCCGGGCGGTCGCCGTACTGGAAGTAGATCGCCAGCAGCGCTCCGGGAGCAGCGTCGATGCCGGGGAGGAAGACCTGGCCGTCTTCGCCGCCGAGGCGCACCGTCTCGCCGGCGGGCACCTCGATCTCGACGTTGACCTTCTCGCCACCCGACACGTACTGGAGGGTGAGGTCGACGTCGCTGTCGCCGGAGTTGGCGGCTGCGGCGAAGAAGTTGCCGTCTTCGCCGTCTTCGGTGAAGACGATCGCGTTGAGCACCCGGATGTCGCCGACGGTGACGCTCACGCCGTCACTCGCCTCATACGGCTTCTGAGTCTGCGGAAAGGCGAAGCTGCAGGCACTCAGGCCGGCCACGAGGGCGAAGGCGGCGGCGATCGAAGCCCCGGTACGAACTCTCACTGCGACCCTTCCGGTCGTTGACGTGCACAAGCCTGCCCAGCCTAGCGGCGACCGGGAGGGTGGTCTGGGTTAGGTCAGGCTTACCCCCTGGTCGCCGTGGTAGACTGGCCAGTCTGCGGAAGGAACAACTCCATGCTTTTTGAGGTCGGCGAAACCGTCGTTTACCCCCATCACGGCGCTGCGACCATCACGGAAGTGAAGAAGCGCACCATCAAGGGCGAGGAGAAGCTGTACCT
>CAZCEE010000038.1:0-13493 GCA_964497165.1 uncultured Schumannella sp.
GGCCAGCTTGATAACGAGCACGCGGATGTCTTTGCTCATCGCGACGACCATCTTGCGCACCGTCTCGGCTTGAGCGCTGTCGCCGTACTTGAGCTTGTCAAGCTTCGTCACGCCGTCGACGAGCATCGCGATTTCGTCGCCGAAGTCGGCGCGCACCAGATCGAGCGTGTATTCGGTGTCTTCGACGGTGTCGTGCAGCAGCGCCGCCGCGATCGTCTTCGAGCCGATCCCGAGATCGGCGAGAATCTGCGCGACCGCGACGGGGTGGGTGATGTACGGCTCGCCGCTCTTACGTTTCTGGCCGGAATGCGCTTTCTCAGCGGCGGCGTAGGCCCGCTCGATGAGGGCGACGTCGGCCTTCGGATGGTGCACCCGCACGGTCTTGAGCAACCGGTCGACGGCCCCCGTTGGCTGCGCGCGGGAGAAGATTCTGGGCAGAAGGGTTCTCAGAGAGGCCGTGTTCGGCGCCTGAGTCTCCGTCATGCACAGAGTCTAGGTTTCGATACGGGTGCGCGCTGACGCACGCGCCCTACTCAACCCGCGGGCAGCGCTACGCGTTGACCGCGCTCTTCGCGCGGAGTTCGATCGTGCGCTTGTCGCGACGAGCGATCTCCGGCTCGTTCTCGCGGAACAGCGCGTAGAGCGGGGCCGCGATGAAGGGCGTCGTGTAGGCGCCGATCACGGTGCCGACGAGCAGGGCGAGCGAGATGTCACGCAGCGTGTCGGCGCCGAGAATTCCCACACCAATCACGAGGATCGCAGCGGTCGGCAGCGACGCGACAACAGCGGTATTGATCGATCTCACGAGCGTCTGGTTGGCCGCCAGGTTGACCGTCTCGCCGAAGGTGCGCGTCGAGTCGTCGCTCATCTCGGTGGTGTTCTCGCGGATCTTGTCGAAGACCACGACGGTGTCGTAGAGCGAGAAGCCGAGGATCGTCAGGAAGCCGATCACGGCGGCAGGGCTGATCTCGAAGCCGGTCGCGGCGTAGACACCGATGGTGATGACGAGCACGTGCGCGAGGCCGAGGATCGCGGCGAGCGACATCTTCCAGGTGCGGAAGTAGATCGCCATGATGATGAGCGCGAGGCCGACGAACACGCCGAGCCCGAGCAGCGCCTGGCGGGTGATGTCGGCGCCCCAGGTCGGCCCCTTGAAGTTCGAACCGACATCGTCGGTTTGGTAGGCCGCCTCAAGCGCAGCTGCGACCTCGCGGGTCTGCTCCTCAGTCAGTTCGCGGGTTTCGACGCGGAGGCTGTCTCCGCCAGAAGTCGTCGTTTGAACTTCGGCGTCCGGCAGAACCTCGCGAACGGCGTCTTCGGCGAGCGACGTGTCGAGAGTCGCGGCGCCCACGACGTCGAACTGCGACCCGCCGCTGAAGTCGATGCCGAAGTTGAAGCCTTCGGCGGGGTTGCCTCCGCCCCGGATGAACGGCACAGAGATCGCGAGGACCATGAGCACGACGGCGATGCCGAACCAGATCTTGCGCTTGCCGACGAACGGTACGGAGGTCTCGCCGGTGTAGAGGTTGTTTCCGAAGCGCGTGAGCGCGTTGCCCTGAGCCATTATTTCTGTCCCTCCTGGGCTGCCTTGCGTTCGGCGATCGTCTGACGACGCTCCGCCTCCCGCGATGCACCCGCCCGACGGGCCTCCTTCGACACACGGAACTCCGCGCGCCCCCGGTAGACCGCGCCGAGTGCCGCCGGGTCGAGCCCGCTGAACGGATGCCCCGACGAGAAGAATCGCGTCTGCGCGAGCAACTGCAGCATCGGATGCGTGAACAGAACGACGACGAGTACGTCGATGAGCACCGTGATGCCGAGCGTGAACGCGAAACCGCGTACGTTGCCGACGGCGAAGATGTAGAGCACGACCGCCGAGAGCAGGTTGACGCCCTTCGCGGCGAAGATCGTGCGCAGCGCGCGCTTCCAGCCCGCTTCGACGGCCCCGACGACGCTCCGACCGTCACGCAACTCGTCACGTACGCGTTCGAAGTACACGATGAACGAGTCGACCGTCATGCCGATCGCGATGATGAGGCCGGCGACGCCGGCGAGCGACAGTCGGTAGTTGTAGTGCTGGGCGAGGATGGTGATCACCAGGTAGGTGAGCCCACCGGCGACCAGCAGGGAGGCGATCGTCACCGAGGCGAGCGCCCGGTATTGGAACAGCGAATAAATGACGACTAGAACGAGACCGATGAGACCGGCTAACAGACCGGCCTGAAGTTGCGCCTCTCCGAGGGTGGCCGGTTTCGCCTCCTGCGCTTGTACCGTGAAGCTGATCGGCAGCGCGCCGAACTTGAGCTGGTTCGCAAGGGTGGTCGCCGACTCCTGGGTGAACCCGCCGGTGATCTCGGGCTGCCCGTTGGTGATCGCGCCGTTCGTTCGCGGAGCGATGATCACCCGACCGTCGAGCACTGTCGCGAACTGGTTCTGCACGCCGGTGAGGCCGACGAGGCGCGTGGTGACCTCGCCGAACGCCTCGGTGCCCTCCGCGTCGAACCGCGGGTAGACGGCCCACTCGTTGGTGGCGATGCCATTGGCGCCGCGCACCTGGCCGGCGAAGGCGTCGGTGATGTTCGCGCCGTCGACCTCGACCGGGCCGAGGATGTACTTGATCGAACCATCGACCTCGCAGGTCACGAGCGGCACGTCGGGGTCGGCGACGTTCGTCTCCGCCGCGTCGAGCGTAGAGCAGTCGAAGGAATCGAACTCTTCCTGCAGTTCCGGTGTGATCCAGTTGAGGTCACTGCCGTCCGTGGGCTCGGTTGTGGGCGTCGCGGCGGGGTCAGGAGTGGCCTCTGGCGTCGCGCTCTCTGTCGGGTCGGGAATCGCCGTGGCGTCGTCGGCCGTGCTGTTCGACGGCAGATCGGCGACCAGCACCGCGCGGAACTCGAGCTTCGCCGACGCCTGGATGCGCTCGAGGGTGGCCTGGTCAGGCTTCCCCGGAATCGCGACGACGATGTTGTTCCCGAGCGTCGAGACCTCCGCCTCAGCGACACCTGTAGCGTCAACGCGCTGGCGGATGATCGCCACCGCCTGCTCGAGCTCCTCGGGGCTGACGTCCGTGTTCTCAGCGACCGCCGGAGCGAGGATGATTTCGGTGCCGCCCGAGAGGTCGAGGGCGAGTTTGAACCCGGGCTGCCAGCTGCCCCACAGGACGTTCCCGGCGACCACCGCGGAAAGCACCGCGATGATGGCACCCAGCCAGGCGAGCGAACGAGCGGCCCGGCGGACGGGCGTCGACGACTTCGTGGCCACGCGCCTCTTCTTTCGTGATAAGTCAGGTGGACGCGCACACGCGCGCCCCATGAGACCCGGTTCTCACCGGGTCGGCAACCAGGGTAACGACTACTCGGTCGGCTTCTTGCGCGACCGCGGAGCCGGCTTCGGCTGATCGGACCGCTCGCCGAATTCGGGCTCGTCGGTGATGTCGATGTCGGGGTCGGTGATCGCCCCGGTCGACTCGAGAATCTCGGCGTCTTCTGCCGCGTCGTCTTCGATCGGCTCGATCTCGTCGACGACCTTGGCGATCGTCTGGCTGTGCACGCGCAGCCGGGTTCCGGGGGTCGTCTCGATGATGGCTTCGTTCTTCTCTTCGTCGACGGAGAGAAGGGTGCCGTAGATGCCTTGACTGGTCATCACCTCGGCGCCGGGAACGATCTTCGCGCGCGTGGCCTCGGCGTCGCGCTTGCGACGCCGAGAGCTGACGAACATGAACACGATGAGCACGCCAGCGATGGCGATGAGCGCAAGGGACAGCGGGTCTTCGAACACGAGAAGCCTTCCGGGGATTGAGGGGTTTCGCGCACAGCCTAAGCAGAAAGGCTCGGCGAACCCCCTGAATCATATGTCATCGTCGAACAGCCCCCCTCGGTCGGGGCGGCGCACCCCCAGATGATCCCACGCGCGCCGGGTGGCCACCCGGCCCCGCGGGGTGCGGCTCAGCATCCCCACGCGCACCAGGAACGGCTCGACGACCGATTCGATGGTGTCGGCCTCCTCGCCAACGCTCACCGCGAGGGTGCTCAGACCGACCGGGCCGCCTTCGAAGCGCGAGACGATCGCCTCGAGTACCGCACGGTCGAGCCGGTCGAGTCCGATGGGATCGACGTCGTACAGCTCGAGCGCGCCGTTCACCGCGGACATCCCCGCTCCCCCGCCGCGCACGAGCGCGAAGTCGCGCACCCGCCGCAACAGTCGGTTCGCAATTCGGGGCGTACCGCGGCTGCGGCTCGCGATCTCGCGCCGCGCGTCGGCCGGGATCTCGAGTTCGAGCAGCCGTGCGGCGCGCGCGAGCACTTCGTCGAGTTCGGCGTCTTCGTAGAACTCGAGATTCGCGGTGAACCCGAAACGGTCGCGCAGCGGGTTCGGCAGCAGACCCGACCGGGTGGTGGCCCCGACGAGGGTGAAGGGCGCCAAGTCGAGAGGGATGCTCGTGGCACCGGCGCCTTTGCCGACCATGATGTCGATGCGGAAGTCTTCCATCGCGAGGTAGAGCATCTCTTCGGCGTTGCGCGCCATGCGGTGGATCTCGTCGATGAACAGCACTTCTCCCGGCACGAGGCTCGAGAGCAGCGCCGCGAGATCACCGGCGTGCTGGATGGCCGGGCCGCTCGACATGCGAAGCGGGCGCCCCGACTCATGGGCGACGATCATGGCGAGGGTCGTCTTACCGAGCCCCGGTGGGCCGGCGAGCAGGATGTGGTCGGGCGTGCGGTTCTGCATCGCCGCCGCGTCGAGCAGCAGTTGCAACTGACCGCGCACCTTGGCCTGGCCGACGAATTCGGCGAGGCTGCGCGGTCGCAACGCGCCTTCGAAGGCGAGTTCGGCATCCGATTCGGGTGCCGACCGCGCGATCCCGGTGTCGATGCTCTCGTCGCTGCTCGGCAGGTCGGTCACGAGCGCACCTGCTGGGGTCCGAGTCGGGCGAGCGCCAGTCGTAGCAGTGCGGGCACGGGCAACGCGCCGTCTTCGGTCGCGGTCTCGACCACCTCGTCGACAGCTTGCATGGCGACCCGTTCGTTCCAGCCGAGGCCGACGAGCGCGGCGACGACGTTCTGAGCCGTCGAGGATGCCGGGGCCGCGGCAGCGGTGACGCCAACCGGCGCGACGATCTTGCCGGCGAGCGAGACGGCAATGAGCTTCGCGGTCTTCGGCCCGATGCCCGACACCTTGCGGAACGGTGCGTCGTCTTCGGTGGCGACGGCCGACGCGATCTGGTCGGGGCTCAGGGCGGCGAGCACCCCGAGGGCGGATTTCGGTCCGACGCCGGATACCCCTCGCAGCAGATCGAACATCTCCAACTCGGCGTGACTCGCGAAACCGAAGAGACTCATGTCGTCTTCGCGCACGATGAGCACGGTGTGCAACCGCACCTCGTTGCCGACCCGCAGGGTGAGCGCGTGCTGCGGGGTGATCTGTACGGAGTACCCGAGCCCGCCGACATCCACGTGCACGTGCGATCCGGCGACGCTGAGCACCGTGCCACGCACCGACGAGATCACGACGCCACCCTACGTTTGCCCGCCGACTTCTCGGCTTCCCGCCACGCGCGCTGCGCAGGCGTCTCGCCACCACCCGCCGCCACCGCGACCACCGCTCCACCCCGCCAGCCATGACAGATCGCAAGCGCGAGGGCATCCGCGGCATCCGCTGGTTTCGGAATCTCATCGAGCGCAAGGATGCGCATGACCATCGTGCCCACCTGGAGCTTCGCGGCCGACCCGTAGCCGGTGATCGCGGCCTTCACTTCGCTCGGCGTGTGGAGGCCGACCGGCAGCCCGTGCTCGGCCGCCATCGCGAGCGCGACCCCGCTGGCCTGCGCGGTGCCCATGACGGTGCGGAGGTTGTGCTGCGCGAAGACGCGTTCCACCGCGACGGCTCCCGGCGTGAACTCGGTGATGAGCGCCGAGATGCCGCGCGACACTGCGAGCAGCCGCGACTCGAGCGGATCGGACGGCGGGGTGCGGATGACGCCCGCGTGCACGAAGCGCACTCGACGTCCGGCGCCGATTTCGACGACGCCCACTCCGCACCGGGTCAGACCCGGGTCGATCCCCAGGATGCGCACCCGGCAAGACTAATCGAACGAATGTAC
Source organism: uncultured Schumannella sp. (assembly GCA_964497165.1). GTDB lineage: Bacteria > Actinomycetota > Actinomycetes > Actinomycetales > Microbacteriaceae > Pseudolysinimonas_A. Next base: position 6,101 of record CAZCEE010000038.1, read on the forward strand.
GAACAGTGGTCTCGACACGCGCGCTGGAGCAATAGAGCGAAGGCCATTTCTAGCCTTCGCCGCGACGCCAGCGCCGACGCCCGTCCGGGGCGGCGGTTGTCGGCCCGGGGAGGGGGTCACTCGTCGGTGTCGAGCTCGGCCTGAACGGCGTCGGGGATCTCGAAGTTGCTGAACACGTTCTGCACGTCATCGCTGTCTTCGAGGGCGTCGATGAGCCGGAACACCTTGCGCGCGGTGTCGGCATCGATCTCGATGTGCAGGTTCGGCACGAATTCGGCTTCTGCGGAGTCGTAGTCGATTCCCGCGTCCTGCAGGGCGGAGCGGGTCTGCACGAGGTCGGACGGGTCGGTGACGACCTCGAATCCGCCGCCCTGGTCTTTGACCTCCTCAGCACCGGCCTCCAGCACCGCCTCGAGGATCGCGTCCTCGTCGACGCCGTCGACCTTGGTGATCGAGATGACGCCTTTGCGGCTGAAGTTGTAGGCGACGCTGCCCGGATCGGCGAGGGTGCCGCCGTTGCGGTTGAGTGCGGTGCGCACCTCAGCTGCGGCGCGGTTCTTGTTGTCGGTGAGACACTCGACGAGGAACGCGACACCGTTGGGGCCGTACGCCTCGTACATGATCGACTCGTAGCTGATCGCCTCGCCGCCGATGCCGGCACCGCGCTTGATGGCCCGATCGATGTTGTCGTTGGGCACCGAGGTCTTCTTGGCCTTCTGCACGGCGTCGAAGAGGGTCGGGTTGCCGGCCATGTCGGCGCCGCCCATCTTGGCGGCCACCTCGATGTTCTTGATGAGCTTCGCGAACGACTTGGCGCGACGGCTGTCGATGATCGCCTTCTTGTGCTTCGTGGTGGCCCACTTGGAATGCCCGCTCACGGTGCTCCTTCTTGCTGTACCAAAACCGGTCCGATCTTAGCTGGCGTGCCGCGAACCCCCGCTCTAGGCTCACGAGGTGCCCGCCCGATGGTTCCGTATCTCGTTTGCCGAGAACGCATTCCGGCGATACCTGACTGAGGTCGGCGAATCCCTTGAGTCGTTGCGCATCGGCACCGCGCTCAAGGCGATGACGGGGTTCTACACCGACGCCCGCGCGCAGCACGCCCGCATCCTCGACGACGGCGACGGCCTGCTCTGGCAGTGGGGGCCGGATGCCGACGCCACCCGGTTCACCGCGGGCATCACGCGCCAGCTGATCCGGGAGGGCGACGACCAGCCGATCGTGCAGGTGACGCTCTGCCTGAGCTACCGGTGGACGCCGACTCGGCGCGCGCTCGGGCGTGGGCATGCGTGGTGCTTCACTCCAACCGGGGTGGCCGACTTCGAGCGCACCATCCGTCGCTCCCCCGAGTACCGCGCCGTCTCCTCGGCAGCACCCGTCGAGGTCACCCTGCGCACGGACTCCCTCTAGCTCTCCTTCAGCCGCACCCCGGAGGCCTTCAGCTCGAGTTGTGCGAGACGCCGCACCACGTCGGTCTCGCCGCGCCGCCACGCACCGAGCGCGTCGGCGTCGATCCTCGTGATCGCCGAGAGCTTCTGCGTCGTGAGGGCGCGCAGCGCGAGCAGGTCCATCCCGGCGTCGGCGGTCACTACCGCCTTGGCGCGGCCGGCCCGCCGGATGAAGAGGATGCGCGGCACGAGCCAGATGATCAGGATCGTCAGCACCGGCAGCGCCGCCGTTCCGATCCCGAGCGTCGTCGCCAGTTGCAGGACCGCATCCTGCTGAGCCTGACCGGCGGCCTCGAGGGTGCTGCCCGCCGCGCTGGCCCCGTCGAACGGCAGGCGGATGCCGGGGCCGATGAGCGGGACGCCACCGAGCGTGTCGCCGACCTCGGTCATCGTCTGCTCGAATCCCGCGCCGGCCTCCTCCATCTGCACCCCGAAGACGGCGAGGTTGTTGATGAGGGTGAACACGGTGTACCCGAACCACACCCACAGCGCGATCGCGCCGAGCGCGAGCACGTCGGCGATGATCTGGCGGGTGCGGCGGCCGGCGAAATCGGAGTAGATCTTCATGCTCCGATCATGCCGCGCGCGGCAGCTCTGCGGAGGGTCGGGTTACTCCAGATCGAGCGCGTCGATCAGCCAGGCGCCGCCCGAGTTGACGAGGTGGTAGGTGTACAGGTCGGTGCCCGGCTCGCCCTCGAACACGTAGGTTTCGGTCGTCGTCACCGTCGCGGTGTCACCGGACACCGTGGTGCCGGTCACGGCGACCTTGTAGTCGGAGTAGCTGTCGACGAAGTTCTGCGCGGTCGCCTCGAACTCTTCGCACGTCGGCATGAACGACTCTTGATAGGACTCGGTCGTGACGCTCAGGTACAGCTCGCAGTCCACCTCGTCGAAGGCATGGTCGTACTCTCCGACGACCTCCTGCGGACCCTTCGCAGCTCCGAGGATGACGTTGAACACGATCACGACGGCGACGACGATGAGCAGGATGACGGCGAGGGCCGCACCGCCGAGAATCCAGGGCAGTTTCGAGCGCCGAGCCGGCGCGGGCACAACCGGCACGGCCGGGGCGGCGGGCTGCTGAGCGGTGACAGGCCGCTCAGGAGTGACGGGCGGCTCAGGGGTGGCGGGCTGGGAGCCGGCGTCCGGCGGCGGGGTGCTCATCGCCCGATGCTATCGAGGAAGCGGGCATGGAAGCGATAGTCGTCGGTGACCTCCGGGTGGAACGCCGTGCCGAGCAGAACGCCCTGTTCGACCGCGACAACTCGGCCGTCGTCGAGCTTCGCGAGGGCATGAGCGGCAGGCCCGACCTCTTCGATGACAGGCGCACGGATGAACACCGCGTGCACCGGCCGATCGCCGAACTCCGGAACGTCGAGGTCGGTCTCGAACGAGTCGTTCTGGTTGCCGAATGCGTTGCGTCGCACGACGACGTCGAGTCCACCGAACGTCTGCTGCCCGGCGATCGCGTCGCGCACCGTGTCGGCGAGCATGATGAGTCCGGCACAGGTGCCGTAGACCGGCATCCCGTCGGCGATGCGCTGCTTGAGCGGCTCGGCGAGACCGAACGCTCGGGAGAGCTTGTCCATCACGCTCGACTCGCCGCCCGGGATGATCAGCCCCGCCACGTCGTCGAGTTCGGCCGCGCGCCGCACCGGCACGGCATCCGCGCCCAGCTCGCGCAGCACGAGCAGGTGCTCGCGGAAGTCGCCTTGGAGGGCGAGAACGCCGACCCTGGGTCTCGACACGCGCCCGGAGGGCGCTACTCGACCACCGAGCTGGTTACCAGCCACGATCGGCGAGTCGATGTGGCGCCGGGATGTCGGAGACGTTGATGCCGACCATCGCTTCGCCGAGGCCGCGCGAGGCGGCCGCGATTTCGGCCGGGTCGTCGAAGAACGTCGTCGCCTTGACGATGGCTGCGGCGCGGGCCGCGGGGTTGCCCGCCTTGAAGATGCCCGAGCCGACGAACACGCCGTCAGCGCCGAGCTGCATCATGAGCGCGGCGTCTGCCGGAGTCGCGACCCCGCCCGCCGTGAACAGCACGACCGGGAGCTTGCCCGTCGTGGCGACTTCGGCGACCAGGTCGTACGGCGCCTGCAGTTCTTTCGCGGCGACGTAGAGCTCGTCTTTGGTCTTCGACTTCAGGGCGTTGATCTCGCCCGTGATCGTACGGATGTGCTTGGTTGCCTCGGAGACGTCGCCGGTGCCGGCCTCGCCCTTCGAACGGATCATGGCGGCGCCTTCGCTGATGCGACGCAGCGCTTCGCCGAGGTTGGTCGCGCCGCAGACGAACGGGACGGTGAACTTCCACTTGTCGATGTGGTTGACGTAGTCGGCGGGCGACAGCACTTCGGACTCGTCGATGTAGTCGACACCGAGCTGCTGCAGTACCTGGGCTTCGACGAAGTGCCCGATGCGGGCCTTCGCCATGACCGGGATCGAGACCGCGGCGATGATTCCGTCGATGAGGTCGGGGTCGCTCATCCGCGCGACGCCACCCTGGGCTCGGATGTCGGCGGGCACGCGCTCGAGCGCCATCACCGCGACGGCGCCGGCGTCTTCGGCGATCTTTGCCTGGTCGGCCGTGACGACATCCATGATGACGCCGCCCTTGAGCATCTCGGCGAGTCCGCGCTTGACACCCTTGGTGCCAAGCTCCTGACGGGCGGAGTCCGGAGTGGTTTCTGTCGTCGTCATAACTATCGATTCTACGGCGCGACGGCCACGATGGCCGCCGGGCGACCGAGCCGCATGACGGCTGGTGGCATGATCTCGCTGCGAGAGAGCCTCAGAACGGAGGCGGATCGGCGTCGCGCTTGAACCCGGTCGGACTGGTCCATGTGATGGTGCCGTCCTGCTTTTGCTCGATCTGCCACCGCGTTCGGTGTTTGAGCCGATGATGTCGACGGGAGAGGTGGGCGAGGTTGCGAACGCTTGTCGTTCCGCCCTTCGCCCAGTCGATCGTGTGATCGATGTCGCATCGCTTCGCCGGTCGTCCGCATCCGGGATGTCGGCACGTGACGTCGCGCAGGGCCAAAAGGCGGGCGAGATCGGCAGGCACCCGGTAGCTTGTGCGGTCGACATCGACGATCGCGCCTGAGACCGGGTGGGTCAGGATGCGGTGGAATGACGGGGCTTGGACAGCAAGTCGGCGGGCGGTCTCGGGGTCGATCGGGATGCGACCCTCAAGTGTCGCCGGCGCGTCGCTCTGGCCGAGCAGGCTGAGCACGGGTACGAGCACCCCGACCGTGACCCGCGGTTCGGTCGCCGGGTCGATACGACCAGTGAGAATGTCGGCGAACGCGTCGGCCCGGATCTGGTCGAACGTGCGCGATTCGTCGTCGCACCTCGCCAAGCACTGAGCGATGCCGGCGATGCGCTGCCAGATCGCCTCGGCATCCGGCGAGGGGAGGTGAATGCCGAGCCAGGCCATCCCATCTTGATCGTGTTCGAGCCAGGCTCGACGGGCCGCGCGGGCACGCTCGTGGCGCTCCCGTTGAGGTTCGGGGTGCACTCGGTCGCGGAAGACTTTCAGGCGTTCCCGGAAACGTGTCGGCACGAGCGCAGCCAGTTCGAGCGCCCGCTCCGCGAGCCGCGCGTCGGAGGCCGGATGCTGCGGCAGGCTCTCCAAGATGTCGGCGATGCACGCGGCGTTCTCGCTCGAAATCTCGCCCTCGCGAAACACCGACCACACGCTGGGTGCCCGCTCGCGCAGGATCTCGCCACGGTGCACGAGTGCCGCCACCGCTGCCGAACTGAGGGACAGGCGAACGGCGATGTCGGCGAGGGCTGCTTCGACGGCGAACTCGATGTCGCGAGCCGTCGGAATCTCGCGCACGACGACGTAGGTGTTGGGGTTGCGTCGCGCCTCGTGAACGACCGCGACGACCGCGGCCATCCGCTCCGCGGCGACCCGATGCAACTGCCACGCGGCGACCTCGGCGCGCGCGAGCGCGAAGTCCAGGCGGTCCTCAGCGCGGGTCTCGTCGAGCGGTCGTTCCCTCATAACTGCACGACACCGAGAACCACCGACATCCCGGCCCTGTCAGCGCCCAGTCCTCCCCGTGTCAGACGATTCGTTATCGCTTCGTTACTTAGACCGGCCAGGCCGCCGCGATCTCGTCGCGCACCTCGCCGAGCAACCGCGGGATCGCCTTCGTCTGGGCGACGATCGGGAAGAAGTTGGAGTCGGTCGCCCAGCGCGGCACGACGTGCTGGTGCAGGTGGGCGGCGATCCCCGCCCCGGCGATCGCGCCTTGGTTCATGCCGAGGTTGAAGCCGTCGGCGCGCGAGGTCTGAGTCAGCACGCGCATCGCGGTCTGGGTCTGGGCCCCGATCTCGGCGACTTCCTCCGGTGTCGCGCTGTCGTAGGTCGCGATATGGCGGTACGGCACGACGAGCAGGTGGCCGCTGTTGTACGGGAAGAGATTGAGGATGACGTACGCGACCTCGCCGCGATGCACGATGAGCGCCTGCTCGTCGGTCAGGGTCGGCGCGGTGCAGAACACGCAGTCGTCGCCCGGCGACATGCCGCCCTGCTCGATGTAGGCGATCCGATGCGGCGTCCACAACCGTTGAAAACCGTCGGGGATGCCGGCGAGCCGCGACGACGACTCCGCGTCAGGGTACTCGGTGCCGTCGTAGTCGGTGGGCACAGCGTCGGTCGGTCCCGCCATCTCAGACCTGCGCGTGGGTGTCGATGGTCTCGTGGATGCGGGCGACGGCATCCTCGATCGCCACGCCGTTGTCTTGCGTGCCGTCGCGGAACCGGAAGCTCACGGTGCCGGCCGCCCGGTCGTTCTCGCCCGCGATCAACTGGAACGGCACCTTGCCCTGGGTGTGCGTGCGGATCTTCTTCTGCATCCGCTCGTCGCTCACATCGAGTTCGGCGCGCACGCCTTCGGCCTTCAGCCGGTCGATGACCTCACCGAGGTAGTCCGCAAATTGCTCGGCGACCGGGATGCCGACGACCTGCACAGGCGACAGCCACACCGGGAACGCCCCCGCGTAGTGCTCGAGCAGGATCGCGAAGAACCGTTCGATCGAGCCGAACAGGGCGCGGTGGATCATGATCGGCCGCTTCTTCTGCCCGTCGCGGTCGGTGAACTCCAGTTCGAACCGCTCAGGCAGGTTGACGTCGACCTGCACGGTCGAGAGCTGCCAGAGGCGTCCGATCGCGTCGCGAGTTTTAAGATCGATCTTGGGGCCGTAGAACGCCGCCTCGCCGGGCACCTCGGTGACTTTCAGCCCGCTCGCCAGCGCGACGTTGCGCAGCGCGTTGGTCGAGTACTCCCAGAACTCGTCTGACCCGATCCACTTGTCTTTCTCGTCGTCGCGCATCGACAGTTCGAGTTCGAAGTCGTCGAGGCCGAAGTCGCGCAGCATCGAGATGACGAATTCGAGCACCTTGGCCGTCTCGCCCTCGAGCTGTTCGGGGGTGACGAAGAGGTGCGAGTCGTCTTGCGTGAAGCCGCGCACGCGGGTGAGGCCATGCAGGGCGCCGGAGAGTTCGTTGCGGTAGACGGTGCCGTTCTCGGCGAGGCGCATCGGCAGGTCACGGTAACTGCGGGAGCGCTCCTTGTAGATGAGGATGTGCATCGGGCAGTTCATCGGCTTCAGGTAGTAGTCGACGCCGGGCTTGGTGACGTTGCCTTCGTCGTCGCGTTCCTCATCCATGTGGATGGGCGGGAACATGCCCTCCTTGTAGGTGACAAGGTGGTTCGAGGTGAGGAACAGGTCCTGCTTCGAGATGTGCGGCGTGTAGACGTAGGTGTAGCCGTCGGCGATGTGGCGCTTGCGGGCGTGCTGCTCCATCTCCATGCGTACGACACCGCCACGCGGGTGCCAGACCGACAGGCCCGACCCGATCTCTTCGGGGAACGAGAAGAGGTCGAGCTCTTTGCCGAGTTTGCGGTGGTCGCGCTTCGCGGCCTCTTCGAGAC
>CAZCEE010000039.1:0-13460 GCA_964497165.1 uncultured Schumannella sp.
GCTCGCGTAGCCCTTCGCGGGGAGGCCGTTGAGCGTCAACACAAGATCGTCGCGGTGCGGGCCGACCAGGGTGAGGCCGCGATCCAGCTCCTGCCTGCGCACCCGGGCGAGCGCCGTGGTGAATGCCTCGCGCACGTCAGCAGCGTCGAGCGCGGTGGTCGCGGCGCCGGCATCCTCGGTGTCCTCTTCTGAAATATCGCCGAGGATGCTCAGCCGCGCCGCAAGATCGGCTCGGTGGTCGTCCCCGGCGATGCGTCGGTAGGCGTCGGCGACGTGCGGGCGGATCCGGTCGATGAGCGCGGAGCGCTCGACGATGATTTCGGAACCGAGGGCGACGAGCCGCTCATCCCAGACCTCGAGTGTCGAGAGCTGTGACTCCGCAACCCGAGCCGCGCGCACCGACTTGAGCAGCGTCGTGCGTTGGCGCAGCACCCGGTCGTAGTCGCCGAGCACCCCGGCAAGTCGGGGCGTGAGTTGCACCAGCAACTGGTCGAGGTAGCGCCGACGTCCCCCGGGATCGCCGCGCACGAGCGCCAGATCCTCCGGGGCGAACAACACACTCGTCGCATAGCGCGGCAACTCTCGCGGCTTCGTCGCGACCCGGTTCACCTGCGCCCGGTTCGCCGACGAGCGGTTGAGCTGCACCTCGACGAGCACCGAGCGCTCAGCGTGCTCGAGACGGGCCCGCACGATCGCGGCATCCTGCCCGGCTCGAATGAGCGCGTGATCCGTCGCGACCCGGTGGGAGCCGAGCGTGCTCAGGTAGCCGATCGCTTCGACGAGGTTGGTCTTGCCTTGGCCGTTACTGCCGACGAAGAGATTCGGACCGGCCACCAGGTCGACCTCGACATCCCGGTAGTTGCGGAAGTCGGTGAGTGACAGGTGGGTGACGATCACGCCTTGCGAACCGCGTGGCCGCCGAACTGCTTCCGCAGCGCGGCGACGGCCTTCATCGAGGGAGAGTCTTTCTGCCGTGACACGAAGCGGGCGAAGATCGCGGCACTGATCGTGGGAACGGGAACGGCGCGATCGAGGGCATCGTGAACCGTCCAGCGGCCTTCCCCGGAATCTTCGACGTAACCCTCGATGTCGGCGAGCTCGGGATCTTCCTCGAGCGCTTTCACCAGCAGCTCGAGCAGCCAACTGCGCACCACCGTGCCGCGCTGCCACGCCTTGAACACCCCGGGCACATCGTTGATGAGATCGTCGCGGGCATCCATGAGTTCGAAACCTTCGGCCCACGCCTGCATGAGGGCGTACTCGATGCCGTTGTGCACCATCTTCGCGTAGTGGCCGGCGCCGACCGATCCCGCGTGCACGAATCCTTCGTCGCGCGGACCCTCGGGGCGCAGCGCATCGAATACCGGCAGCAACTCCTGGATGTCGTCGGCTTCGCCGCCGGCCATGAGCCCGTAGCCGTTCTTCAAACCCCAGACCCCGCCAGAGACGCCGCAGTCGACGAACCGGATTCCCGTCTCGGCGAGTTGGACGGAGTGCAACGCATCGTCGGTGAATCGCGAGTTGCCGCCGTCGATCACCAGGTCGCCCGGCTCGAGCACGGCGGCGACGTCGGTGATCACCTGATCGGTGATCGCCCCCGACGGCACCATGATCCAGACGACCCGCGGTGTCGGGAGAGCTGCGGCGAGCGCGGCCAGATCCGGCACATCGGTGACCTCAGGGTTCGGGTCGTATCCGGTGACGACGACACCCGCGCGCCGGAGGCGCTCGCGCATGTTGCCGCCCATCTTGCCGAGCCCGACAAGCCCGATGTGCATCGCTGGGGTGCTGTCCTGATCGGCGCGCGTGGCCATGACCGACTCCCCGATCAGCGCAGCAGCAGGTTGGGCTGCAGGAGGTACTTGTAGTTGTCGGCGCCCGGCTGTTCTTTCGACGACTGGCTGGTGATCAGCACGGGACCCGGCTTGTTCGGGTTGTCGGTCTTCGTGAATGAGATGCGCACGTACTCCGAGTGCACGGCGCCGAGCCCATCGAGTAAGAACGCGGGCTTGAGCGACACGACGGTGTCTTCGCCGTGCAGGTGCCCTTCGATCGTCTCTTGGGCCTGAGCCTGCTCGGCCCCGGTCGCCTCGAGCGTCACGCCGTCGATCGAGAACGAGAAGCGCAGGGCCGCCTCACGCTCGAGCACGAGCGACACCCGCCGGGTCGCCTCGATCAACTCGGCCGTGTTGACGACGGCGTAGTTGTCGACCGTTTCGGGGAAGAGCCGTTTGACGGGCGGGAAGTTGCCTTTGATGAGCAGGGAGGTGACGGTCTTCTTGTCGGCGCTGAACCCGATGAGCTCGCGGTCGTCGCCGCGCGCGATCGTGACCGAGACGGTGCCGCTGTGGGCGAAGGTCTTGCCGATCTCAGCGAGCGTGCGGGCCGGGATGAGCGCAGTAGTGCCCTCCGCCGTCGTCGAACCGGAATCCCAGTCGATCTCACGCACGGCGACCCGGTAGCGGTCGGTCGCGACGAGAGAAAGGTTGTTGTCGCCCACCTCGAGCAGCACGCCGGTGATGACGGGGGTGACATCGTCTCGGGATGCGGCGACGGTGACCTGGGCAACGGCAGCGGCGAAGTCCTCGGCCGGCAACACGCCGGTGCGTTCACCGACCTGAGGAAGCGTCGGGTATTCCTCGACGGGCATGCTGCCGAGGGTGAACTTCGCGGAGCCGCACTGCACGGCGATCTTGCCGTCGACGGTCGAGAACTGAACAGGGGCGTTCGGCAGCCGACTCGCGATCTCGGCGAGCAGCCGGCCGGAGACGAGGGCGCTCCCGGCATCTTCGACGTCGGCCGCGATCTCAGCTCGGGACGACACTTCGTAGTCGAACGACGACAACACGAGCGCGCCATCCGCCGCCTCGAGCAGCACGCCGCTCAGGATCGGCTGTGTCGTGCGCTGCGGCAACAACTTGACCGCGAACGACACAGCCTCGCTGAAGACGTCCCGATTGACCTGGAACTTCACGAAGGGACTCCTTGTCCACACTGCTGGCTGGTTCACGGCTGCGGCTTGTTCAACGAAAGGGGGCGAGACCCCGGTGGGCCAGGATTTCACATCGATCCTGGCACAGGAAGGGGCAAGCGGTTTCTGGTCGTGCGGCGGACGCCGAGAGGTTGTCGAACAGCCAGAGTGAGTAGAGAGAGTTAATCCTCTTAACCGACGCTCACATGTGGATAACTTGGCGCGCGGTCAGTTCTATACGGGGAACTACACCGGTGTGAGTTGAAGAGTAGCTGTGGATGCCGGGCCGCCGATCGGTGGACAACGGCGACGCGGCGACGGCACATCCACAGTGCCGGCGCTAGCTATCCACACGCCTCTCCCGCGCATCGCGCAAGTTATCCACAAGCTATCCACAGCATGTGCAATCGACACTTTTGCACCGATCCGTCTAGTCCCCCGTTCGGGGGGACTCAAGAATTCGAGTGACAGCGGTCAGATCTTGTTGAAGCGCTGGTTCTGCTTGATGCGACTCGTGAGCTCGGTGACCTGGTTGTAGATCGACCGACGTTCCTTCATCAGCTCGCTGATCTTCTTGTTCGCGTACATCACGGTGGTGTGGTCCCGGTTGCCGAAGAGTTGACCGATCTTGGGCAACGAGAGGTTGGTCAGCTCGCGGCAGAGGTACATGGCGATCTGGCGAGCCGTCGCCACGGCTTGCGAGCGGCTCGATCCGTATAGGTCGTCGACGGAGAGTTTGAAGTAGTCGGCGGTGTGATTGATGATGTCGACCGGCGCGATGACGTTGTCTTCGTCGAGGGTGATGAGGTCCTTGAGCACCGTCTGCACGAGCTGCAGGTCGACCGGCGTTCGGTTGAGGCTCGCGAACGCGGTGACGCGGATGAGGGTGCCCTCCAGCTCACGGATGTTGCTGGAGACCTTCGTCGCCATGAACTCGAGGATCTCGTCGGGCACCTGGAGCTTCTCGCTCTGCGCCTTCTTCCTCAGGATCGCGATGCGCGTCTCGAGGTCGGGAGCCTGCACGTCGGTGATGAGACCCCACTCGAAACGCGAGCGCATCCGGTCTTCGAATCCGGTGAGGAACTTCGGCGCGACATCGCTCGTGATCACGACCTGCTTGCTGTGATCGTGCAGCGTATTGAAGGTGTGGAAGAACGCCTCCTGCGTCTCCACGGCGCGCTGCAGAAACTGGATGTCGTCGATCAGCAGGATGTCGATCTCCCGGTAGCGCGACTGGAATGCCGACGCCCGGTTGTTCTGGATCGAGTTGATGAAGTCGTTCGTGAACTCCTCACTTGACACGTACCGCACCCGGATGCCGGTGTAGAGGTTCTCGGCGTAGTGGCCGATCGCGTGCAAGAGGTGAGTTTTGCCGAGCCCGGAGTCGCCGTAGATGAAGAGCGGGTTGTACGCCTTCGCGGGGGCCTCGGCCACCGCGACGGCGGCGGCATGCGCAAATCGGTTCGAGCCGCCGATGACGAAGTTGTCGAAGTTGTACTTGGGGTTGAGACGCGAGTCGCCACGCCGGCTGTTGATCTCGCCGATGGTCGCCGTCGGGTCGAGAGCGGAGACCGGCAGGTCGTCGCCGAAGTCGGCGACCGCGGGAAGAGTCGCGGCCTGCATCTCGGGGTTGACGACGATCGCAAAGTTGACGACGTCTTCCGCGGCTCCGGTGATCGCCTCGATGAGCGGAACCCGGATGCGCTGCTCGAGCATTCCGCGCGTGAGCTCGTTCGGCACCTCGAGGTAGAGCACGCCGTTCAAGACTCCCTTCGGCTCGACGAGATTCACGAAGCCGTGGAGCTGGGGGGTGATTCGCTCATCGGCACCGAGCTGCGAGAGCACGGATGACCAGAGGTCACGGGTCGGATCTGAGTCGCTCATGCCTTCATCCTGGAATGCGGAAACAGTTGTGCACAGGGTTATCCACTGGCCTGATTCCTGTGGACGAGGGACGCGTCGTTCTTGGGAACGGGTACGAACAGCAGCAGTTCACCTTAGTTCTCGCCGTCGTTGCACGGTAAACCAGGTGTGCTGAGGTGGGGATGGTTTGACCGCCGGGAGAGCTGCCCGTATCTTTAATCAGTTCACCCGCGTACCGCGCGGGACTACCTGATCTTCCCGGCCTCCGTTGCTCACGGCCGCCGGGCGTGGAGACCAATCATGACCAAGCGAACCTTCCAGCCCAACAACCGGCGCCGCGCCAAGGTGCACGGCTTCCGTCTGCGCATGCACACGCGCGCCGGCCGCGCCATCCTGGCCGCCCGCCGTCGCAAGGGGCGCACCGAGCTCTCCGCCTAAGAGCCCGTGCTCGCCAGGGCGAACCGGGTGGTCCTCCCTGCGGACTTCCGCGCCGCCGTGCGCCGGGGACGTCGGGCTACGACGCCGACCGCCGTGTACTACCGCCTCCCCACCGACCCCGCAGCGCCCGCGCGCTTCGGGGTCATCGTCTCGAAAGCCGTGGGAAACGCCGTCCACCGCAACCGGGTACGTCGCCGCCTCCGTGCGCTCGGACGGGGACTGGTCGACGCCGGCCACCGCGGTGAGGATGTCGTCATCCGGGTGCTCCCCGGATCCGCGCAGGAGTCCTGGGATAGTCTCTCCGCCGACATGCACGACGTGCTCGACCCTTCGGTGAAGAACTAATGCCCGCGCTCACCTTCCTCTGGCTGCTGCCGCGCAACGTCTGCGTCCTCATCCTTCGCGGCTACCGCGCCGTGATCTCGCCGCTCTACGGCGACGTCTGCCGCTACTACCCGAGCTGCTCGGCGTATGCCCTCAGCTCGATCCAGCAGCACGGCGTGATCAAGGGCGTGGCGCTCGGCTCCTGGCGTCTCGCGCGCTGCCACCCGTGGGCGAGGGGCGGCGTCGACGACGTGCGGCCGCGCCGCGTTCCCCGCTACCGCATCACCGACTTCGGCTTCGTCCTCCCGACGAGCTACGGAAAGGTTTGACCCCCCAGTGGACATCTTCGCCTTCTTCAACACTCTGCTGTGGCCCATCAAGCAGGCCATCGAGGCGATCCTCGTCGGCTTCCACACGCTCCTCACCGCCCTCGGGATGGACTCCGGGGCGGGCCTGACCTGGGTGCTGTCGATCGTCGGGCTCGTGCTCGTCGTGCGCGCGGCCCTCATCCCGATCTTCGTGCGCCAGATCAAGAGCCAACGCAAGATGCTCGAGGTCGCGCCGCAGCTCAAGAAGATCCAAGACAAGTACAAGGGCAAGCGTGACCAGTTCTCGCGCGAAGCCATGCAGCGCGAAACGATGGATCTCTACAAGAAGGCCGGCACCAACCCCTTCGCGTCGTGCCTTCCGCTGCTCATCCAGATGCCGATCTTCTTCGGCCTCTTCACGGTGCTCAACGAGGCCAACCAGGGTCGGGCCGGCGTCGGTCTGCTGAACCAGCAGTTGGCGACCGAGTTCGGGAAGGCCTCGCTCTTCGGGGTCGCTCCCCTGCACGACAGCATCCAAAGCGCCGCCGCGCAGGACCCGGTCCAGGTCGTGGTGATCATCATCGCGGTCGCCATGGTCATCCTCATGACGGCGTCGCAGTTCATCACCCAGCTGCAGATCATGTCGAAGAACCAGTCGCCCGAGATGAAGGCCAGCCCGATGTACCGGCAGCAGCGCATCCTGCTGTACTTGCTCCCGCTGGTCTTCGCCTTCTCGGGCTTCGCGTTCCCGATCGGCGTCATGTTCTACTGGCTGACCTCGAACTTCTGGACGATGGTGCAGCAGTTCATCGTGATCCGTAACATGCCGACCCCGGGCAGCGAAGCGGCACTCGCGCGCGAAGCCCGCCTGGCCAAGAAGCGCCGGGCGAGCATGACCGAGGATGCGGCGATGCTCGAAGAGATCGTCGAAGAACCCAAGAAGGTGCAGCGGCAACAGCCGGTGGGCAAGAACCGATCGAAGAAGCAGGGCGGACGCCGATGACCGACACCACCGAGACCCCGACAGTCGACGAGGCCGACGCCCCGATCGAGGGCGCCGAGGCCTCGACAGCCGAGACCGAGATCGCCGAGCACGTGGAGACTCCCGAGCACGGAGAACCTTCCGAGCACGGAGAACTCTCCGAGCAAGACGTGATCGATGAAGGCGATGCTGCGGCCGACTACATCGAGGAGCTCCTCGACATCGCCGACATCGACGGTGACATCGACATCGACGCGCGCGGCGGGCGGGCCTACCTGTCGGTGTCGGCGACCGACGGCTCGAACCTGCGCCTGCTGTCCAAGCCCGACACCGTCACAGCGCTGCAGGAGCTCACCCGGCTTGCGGTGCAGAACCGCACCGGCCGCTTCTCACGGCTCATCCTCGACATTGGCGGCTCGCGGGATGCCCGCGCCGGCGAGCTCGCGGCTCTGGTCGACCACGCCGTCACCCGGTTGGAGGGCGGCGCCGCGACGGCTTCGCTTCCTCCGATGTCGAGCTACGAGCGCAAGCTCGTTCACGACATCGTCGCCGAACGCGGCTTCACCTCGGAATCCGAGGGCGAAGGTCGCGATCGCCATACCGTGATTCGCGCCAAGTAACACCTCGACGTTTCACGTGAAACATTGATCGTCGAGGACGAGCCACCCTACGCAGCAGGGCTCTTCGGCGACCACATTGAGGTAGCCCGAGCCTTCACCGCCGACCTCGCGCAGTACGGCGAAGAGCTCGGGCTGATCGGCCCGCTTGAGGCAGAGCGCCTATGGTCACGACACGTCGTGAACTGCGCGCTGGTCGCACCACTGCTCCACCCGGCGCGTGTCGGTGACGTCGGCAGCGGAGCCGGCCTGCCCGGTCTCGTGCTGGCGATCGCCCGGCCCGATGCGCACCTCGTGCTCATCGAGCCGATGGAGCGGCGCACCGACTGGCTGACCGCCGAGTCGGGTCGGCTCGGGCTGACGAACGTCACGGTGATGCGGGGGAGGGCCGAGGACATCCGCCCCGAGCCCTTGCTCGACCAGGTGACCGCGCGTGCCGTCTCGGCGTTGAGCAAGCTCGTGCCGCTCTGCGCGCAGCTGGTGAAGCCCGGCGGCGAGCTGCTCTTCATGAAGGGCGCACGAGTGCAGGACGAGATCACGGCAGCCGAGAAGGCTCTGCGTAAGGCGCGGATCCACAACGCCGAGGTGCTCATCCTCGGCGAAGGGATCGTCCCTGAGGTCACCCGGGTCTTTCGGGCTAGGGTGGGTCACTGATCTTCCCGCCCATCTCGGCGCGATGTTTCACGTGAAACCATCCGAAAGGCCAGTCACCTCAGTGAGCAGTTTCGACCCCTCGACCCCCCTGGCAGTGGAGGTCGCCGAGCTCACCCGCCGCCGGCTCGCCCTCGCCGACGCGACCCTCCCGGTACCGGCCAAGACGCGCATCATCACGGTCGCGAACCAGAAGGGCGGGGTCGGCAAGACCACGACCACCGTCAACCTCGCCGCGGCGCTGGCACAGGGCGGGGCCCGGGTTCTCGTCGTCGACCTCGACCCGCAAGGCAACGCCTCGACAGCGCTCGGGGTCGAGCACCGCGCCGAGGTCGAGAGCGTGTACGACGTCATCGTGGGCGACGCCCCGATCCGCGACGCGGTGAAGCAGAGCCCGGAATTCCTCGGCCTCTGGTGCTTGCCCGCCACCATCCACCTCGCCGGCGCCGAGATCGAGCTGGTTTCGCTCGTCGCACGCGAGCAGCGACTGCGCACAGCGCTCGACGCGTACCTCGCCGAGGTGGAAGAGCCGTATCACTACGTCTTCATCGATTGCCCGCCGTCGCTCGGCCTCCTGACGATCAACGCCTTCGTCGCCGCGAAGGAGGTGCTCATCCCGATCCAGTGCGAGTACTACGCCCTCGAAGGGCTGAGCCAACTGCTCGACAACATCAAGCTCATCCAGCGCCACCTCAACCCGAAGCTGGCGATGTCCACGATCCTGCTGACGATGTACGACTCGCGCACCAATCTCGCGAATCAGGTCGTCGACGAGGTGCGCGAGCACTTTCCCGCGGAGACGCTCAGCACCGTCATCCCGCGTTCGGTGCGCATCTCGGAGGCCCCGAGCTACGGGCAAAGCGTCATCACCTACGACGGCAACTCTCCGGGGTCGCTCTCCTACCGCGAGGCAGCTTCCGAGATCGCGCACCGGAGCGTCGCCTGATGGCCCCCCCGAAGCGCACCGGACTCGGTCGCGGCATCGGCGCGCTCATCCCGACCGGACCCGATGAGACGACCGATCACGACCGCCCGGTCGACGTCTTCTTCGGCTACGACACGGATCTCGTCGCCGTGCCCGGGGCCCGCCTAGCCGATCTGGAACTCAGCGACATCGTTCCCAACGCGCAACAGCCGCGCGTCGAGTTCGACCCCGATGCCCTCCAGGAGCTCGTCGTCTCGATCCGCGAGTTCGGCGTGCTGCAGCCGATCGTCGTGCGGCCACGCGCCGGCGCGGCGGTCGGGGAGCCCCAGTACGAGCTCATCATGGGCGAGCGTCGTTTCCGCGCTTCGAAGGCAGCCGGCCTTACGCGCATCCCCGCGGTCGTCAAAGACACCGCCGACGAGGCGATGCTGCGGGATGCCCTGCTGGAGAACATCCATCGCGCCCAGCTCAACCCGCTGGAAGAGGCGTCGGCCTACAAGCAACTGCTCGAAGACTTCGGCATCACCCAGGAGCAGCTCGCCGAGCGCATCGGCCGCTCACGCCCGCAGATCACCAACACCATTCGTCTTCTGCGCCTGCCTCAGACCATCCAGACCAAGGTCGCCGCGGGGGTGCTGACTGCCGGCCACGCCCGAGCGATCCTCTCGGTGGGCGACGAAGACGGGATGCGGAAACTCGCCGACAAGATCATCAACGAAGATCTTTCGGTACGCGCCGCGGAGGCCGCCGCCGGAGTGTTGTCGCCGTCGAAGCCGAAGGCCGCCAAGCCGGTCGCCGGCAAGCGGCATGCCCATCTCGCGGAACTCGCGGATCGGCTCGGCGACAAACTCGACACCCGGGTGAAGATCGCGCTCGGTGCTTCGAAGGGCACCATCACGATCGACTTCGCGACCGTCGCCGACCTGCGCCGCATCTTCGGCGAGCTCGGGGTCGACTCCTCTGTCGGGTGACCTTCGCCCTCAACCAACGGAGGGTCAAACCGCGTTGTGTGCAGCTTCCGCGAGGCGGGTGTAGATCCAGCCGAGGTCGTGTCCGGCGGCTTCGAGAGCTTGGGGAAGCAGCGACGTCTCGGTGAGGCCAGGCAGCACGTTGGCTTCGAGGAACCACGGGGTTCCGGCTCCATCGACGATGAGGTCGACGCGGGAGAGGTGCCGCATCCCGAGCGCGACGTGCGCGGCGACGGCGGTTTCCGCGGCGCGGGCGGTCACCTCGTCGGAGAGCCGGGCCGGGGTGTAGAACCGCGTCTCGCCGGCGTTGTAGCGCGCCTCGAACGAGTACACGCCCGAGAGGGGCTCGATCTCGACGGCCGGGAGGGCGACCGGCCCGTCGCCGGTGTCGATGACCCCGACGGCGATCTCGGTGCCGGTGATCTGCTGCTCGACGAGCGCGACGTCCCAGTAGGTGTACGCCTCGACCATCGCCCGAGGCATCGCATCGCGTTCGGTGACGATGGTGACGCCCTGGGCGGAGCCGCCCTGCGCGGGCTTCACGACCAGCGGCACCGGCAGTTCATCGTCGATCGCGGCGAAGATCGCGTCGGCGCCGAGTTCGCGGAACGCGTCGCGGCCGAGCGTGATCGATCGCGGGGTCGCGACGCCGGCCCGGGCGACGATGATCTTCGCGGTCGGCTTGTCCCAGGCGAGCCGGGCGGCCGACGACGAGGAGCCGACGAAGGGAACACCGAGAAACTCCAGGAGTCCGCGCAGGGCGCCGTCTTCGCCGCTGGCGCCGTGCAGGGCGGGCCACACGGCATCCGGGCGGTTGTCGCGCAGGTAGGCCAGCAGCGTGGCGTCGGGGTCGCGCAGTTCGACGTCGAGGCCGTGCTCGAGGAGGCTGTCGGCGACCCGGCGGCCGCTGCGCAGCGAAATGTCGCGTTCGTGGGAGATGCCGCCCGCGAGAACGACGACGCGCTTCAATCCGGTCACGTCGTTCCTCAGCCGGCAAACGGGGGCAGGACGCCCTCGGGTTCGGAGGGGAGGGTGCTCACCGGACCGGTCTGGTGGAACTCGTTGAGCAGGGCCAGTTCGCCGTTGATGACGATCGCGAGGCGACGGATGCCTTCGCGGATGAAGTCGGGGGTCGGATAGCAGAACGACAGCCGCATCGCGTTGCGACCGGAACCGTCGGCGTAGAACGCGGTGCCGGGCGTGTAGGCGACGAGTTCTTTCACCGCACGGGGCAGCATCGCCTTCGAGTCGAGATGCTCGGGCAGCCGAAGCCAGACGTAGAAGCCGCCGGTGGGCACCGTCCAGGAGAGGGTCGGCAACTGGTCGGCGAGGGCGGACAGCATCGCATCCCGGCGTTCGCGGTAGACGCCGCGGAAGGTGTCGATCTGGCCCTTCCAGTCGGCCGAGCCGAGGTACTCCGAGATGACGGTCTGCGAGAACGACGACGGCGACAGCACCGCCGCCTCGTTCGCCAAGATGAGTTTCTCTCGAATCGCGTGGGGGGCGACAGCCCAGCCGACCCGGAAGCCCGGAGCGAGCGTCTTCGAGAACGTGCCGAGGTAGATCACCCCGTCTTCCTCGACCGAGCGCATCGCGTGCGGCGGCGCCTGGTCGAAGTAGAGCAGACCGTACGGGTTGTCTTCGAGTACCAGGATGTCGTTCTGGCGGGCGATCTCGAGGATCTCCATGCGCCGCTCCCAGGGGAGGGTCACACCCATCGGATTGTGGAACGACGGGATCGTGTACAGGAACTTGATCTTCTTGCCGGCGGCCCGCACGCGGGTGATCGTCTCGCGCAGCGCTTCGGGCTGCAGCCCCTGATCGTCCATCACCGTGTGCACCACCTCGGCCTGGAATGACTTGAACACCGTGATCGCGGTCACATACGACGGGCCCTCGGCGAGCACCACGTCACCGGGGTCGAGAAACAGTTTCGCGACCAGCTCCAGAGCGTGCTGCGAGCCGGTCGTCACGACGATGTCGTCGACACCGGCATGGATGCCTTCGAGCGCCATCACGTCGAGGATCTGCTCGCGCAGCTGGGGCATCCCCTGTCCTGACCCGTATTGCAGTGCCGTCGCGCCGCGCTCGCGCACCGTGCGCTCGACGGCGCCGGTCAGCAGGTCTTGCGGGATGGCCGACACGAACGGCATCCCGCCGGCCAGCGAAACCACCTCGGGACGGCTGGCGACGGCGAACAGGGCACGGACCTCAGAGGCCGACAGGCCTGCCGTACGGGCGGCATACAGCCCGTACCACGGATCCATGTTGTTGCCCTGCGTCTGCATGGACGACAACGTTACCCGGCGATTCCCCCCCGCAACCCGCCCCAGGACGGGGAGCGGTCCACGGATGCCGCAATGGCCCGCACCGGTCCGCATCCCGGTCGCGTCCCTTCCCCCGAGCGCAAATTCGCGCGCGCGGAGGCTTCCCGCGTGCAGATTGGCACGCGCCAACGTACCGCGACCGCCCCGGGAACGAACGGACGCCCCCTCTGCGACAGAGGGGGCGTCCGGAAAAGCCAGATCAGGCTGCAGTTACGCCAAGAACTCGGCCAGATCGGCTTCGAGGGCCGGCTTCGGCTTCGCGCCGATGACGCGCTTGACGACCTCGCCGTTCTTGAAGACATACATCGCCGGGATCGAGGTGATGCCGTACTTCTCGGCCGTCGCCGGGTTGTCGTCGACGTTGAGTTTCACGATCGAGAGCTTCTCGGCGTTCTCTTCGGCGATCTTGTCGAGGATCGGCGAAACGGCGCGACACGGGCCGCACCACTCGGCCCAGAAGTCGACCATGATCGGCTTGTCGGAGTTGAGAACGTCGGCCTCGAACGAGGCGTCGGTCACATCCTTGGCGCTGGACATTGCGGTTCCTTCTTTTTGGGGTACCTGAGGTCTGTCAGACACAACCGCGAACGGTCGTCGGGGATTCCCTAGGCGGGCACCGCGACGGCCCGGGCGAGCAGCTCGGCCGGGAGATCGGCGAGGTAGTGCTCGGCGTCGAGTGACGCGACGGTGCCGGAGCCCGCCGCGGTGATCGCCTGCTTATAGGTCGGGTCGACGACGTCGCCCGCGGCGAAGACACCCGGGATGTTGGTGCGCGACGACCGGCCGTCGACGGCGATGGTGCCTTCGGCGGTGAGGTCGAGCTGCCCGTGGATGAGGTGGGTGCGCGGGTCGGAGCCGACCGCGACGAAGACGCCCTGCACGTCGAGGGTGGTCTCGGTGCCGTCGACGGTGCTCGTCAGGCCGATGCCGGTGACCTTCTCGTCGCCGTAGATGTGGGCGACCTCCTGGTTCCAGAGCATCTCGATCTTCGGGTCGGCGAACGCTCGGTCCTGCATTGCGGCCGACGCCCGCAAGGAGTCGCGGCGGTGCACCAGATAGACGACGTCGGCGAACCGGGTGAGGAAC